>DATIMB010000322.1:0-5659 GCA_035475875.1 Micrococcaceae bacterium | reverse complement strand
CCAGACGATTGTTGCGAACGGACCTTGCAGTGGTGGCAGAGCTAGGCAATCCACTCAAGGACACCGACTTCTGTAAAAGCCGGTGCGTACTAAACGGTACAACAGTTTCGATTACATGTCACATTACGATCACGGCGCGCCCTTTTCACTTTGGTCTCTTCTGTGACAGGGATTACATCCAAGAGGCCGGGTGATAACGATTAGGTCTCGGTGCCAAAAAACAGCATAGGTGAGTGAGCGCGCCACGTAACAGCTCCGTGACGCTCCTGTGCACAACTGATGTGTGGTGGGACGTGGAACAGACCGCGCCGGTGACTCGGGGCGGGAGTCAGCCCAACGACACGAAAACGTGCGCAGCCACCTCGGGCGGGAGTTCCAGTGCCCCGTCGATGTTCGGCACCCTGACGGAAATGTACTCCCCCACCTGCTCAAGGGAAATTTTGGCGCCGGGACGCAGGCCCCCCTCGTCCAGCTGAGTCAGCAGTTCGGGCTCCACCTGGATCCGTTCCGAGAGTCGGCACAGCACCACCTTGGAGGTGGGCGTGTAGGACGCCATCGCATCGAGCAGGGTCACCAGACCACTGGTGCTGGCCCCCACCGACTGGCCACCCAGCGCTTCCAGCCCCGGGATCGGATTCCCGTAGGGGGATTCCACCGGCTGACCCAGCAGTTCATAGAGCCGCTGCTCAACACGCTGGCTCATCACATGCTCCCAGCGGCAGGCCTCGTCATGGACGTAAGCCCAGTCCAGGCCAATGACGTCGGAGAGCAACCGCTCCGCCAGCCGGTGCTTGCGCATCACTTCGGTGGCTCGTTTGCGGCCCCGGTCGGTCAGCTCCAGGTGGCGGTCGCCGGTGACAACCACCAGCCCGTCGCGTTCCATCCGACCGATGGTCTGGGAGACGGTGGGGCCGGAATGGTGCAAGCGTTCGGCGATGCGCGCCCGCAGGGCCACAATGTTCTCTTCTTCGAGCTCCAGGATGGTCCGCAGATACATTTCCGTCGTGTCGATCAGGTCCGTCACGTCAACTACCCTCCCCGCGCCCGTTTGAAGTCCGTCTTGCGCATTGATGCGGCCAACTTATGCCTTACAGTTGCACCGCCGGTCTCCCTGCAGGGGCCGTGGGTGTACGAGCTCAAGGTTAGCCTGTCTGCCACGAGCGCCGGAAATTGTCTCCTGCAGCCTCCAGGAGCGCACAACGTTACGCCGGGGCGCACGCCCGGTTAGTGCTGCGGTACCGGCTACGGCAGAATGTTTTAAGGCCAATGACGTCTTCACCTCCCGTTCTATCCTTGGAGTCCCCGTGAGCGAATCCACAGCCCAGACCACCCAAGCCGCCCTGACCATCCCGGCCGGATTGTTGCCCCGCGATGGACGCTTCGGTGCCGGCCCATCCAAGGTCCGCCCGGAGCAAGTCGAAGCGCTGGCCGCCGCCGGACGGACGCTGCTGGGCACCTCGCACCGGCAGGCTCCCGTCAAGAACCTCGTGGGCCAGATCCGCCAGGGGATCAGCCAGCTCTTCTCTGCTCCGGAAGGCTATGAGGTGGTCCTGGGGGTCGGGGGCTCGACGGCGTTCTGGGACGTCGCGACATTTGGCCTGGTGCAGCAGAAGGCACAGCACCTGAGTTTCGGCGAGTTCGGTTCCAAATTCGCCGCGGCCACCAACAAGGCTCCCTTCCTGGACGCATCCTCCGTCATCAGTTCGACGCCGGGCACCCGGCCCTCCCCGGAGGCGGAAGCGGGTGTGGACTTCTACGCGTGGCCACAGAACGAAACGTCCACCGGCGTTGCCGCACCGGTGCAGCGGGTCCAGGGGGCCGACGACGGCGCTTTGGTGGCCATCGATGCCACCTCCGCAGCGGGTGGGCTGCCGGTCGAGCTGGATCAGGCGGATGTGTACTACTTTGCGCCGCAGAAGAACTTCGCCTCCGACGGTGGCCTGTGGCTGGGCCTGCTCTCGCCTGCGGCGCTGGAGCGCGCCGCCCGCATCAACAGCGGCGACCGCTGGATTCCGGACTTCCTGAACCTGCAGACTGCCATCGACAATTCGCGGCTGAACCAGACCTACAACACGCCCGCGCTGGCAACCCTGGTGAGCCTGAATGCACAGGTTGAGTGGCTGAACAGCAATGGTGGCCTCGAATTCGCCACCGCCCGGACGGCGGACTCGGCCGGGCGGCTGTACAGCTGGGCGGAGCAGTCCAAGGTTGCCACGCCGTTCGTGGCGGACCCGGCCGACCGCTCCAACGTCATCGTGACGATCGATTTCGACGAGTCCGTGGATGCCGCGGCGGTGGCCAAAGCGCTGCGGGCCAATGGCATTGTCGACGTCGAGCCGTACCGCAAGCTGGGGCGGAACCAGCTGCGCGTGGCGACCTTTGTTGCCATCGAGCCCGACGACGTTACCGCGCTGACCCATTGCATCGACTATGTAATCGCCAACAGTTGAGCTTCGTCTTGGTCGGCTGCGGGGGCCGACCAAGACGGGTGACCAAGGCACCCCGGGCCGGTCACGGCCGGTTGAGGCAAACGGATCGGGGTTAGGTGGCGTCGGAGTCCGCTGCGTCGCTGTCGGCGGCGAAATCCTCGGCCACGCCGTCGTCGTCGGCCGTATCGCCGCCGTCGGAAAAGCCTTCTTCGCCCGCTTCGTTCCCCGGCACTGTGCCGTCGGCCTGGGCAGCGACAGCCTGCGCGGCGTCGTCGTCGCCGGGTCGCACCCGGTCAGCCCAGGGCAGCCACTCCGGGGCCAGCAGGGAATCTTCGGAGGGCAGCAGGCCCACCTCATCCACGGTGGCGGCCTTGGAGCGGGAAACGCGGGCCAGCACGGCGAACCACTGCCAGCCGACGTAGCCGGGCATCCTGCACTCGAAAAGGTGCGTCACGACCCGCTCCCCCTCGCTGCGAACGCCCACGTGCGCACCGATCTGTTCAGGCGTGGCGATGCCCAGCACGGCGCCATGGGCCACCTCGACGGCGGCGGCAAGGATGGCGTCCGGCTTGCCGGTGCGCCAGAGCGGGATGCCGGCAGGACCTTTGCGCCCCTTGGATCCTGGCAGTGCTGCTTCTGGATTCATGGTCGTGCGCACTACGCGTCGAAGTTTTCGGCGACCTTGCGCAGGGCGGCGGCGATCTTCTTGGCGTCACCCTCCGGGTACTTGCCGTTGGTCAGCCCACCGATGGACTTCTCCAGCAGGCTCACCAGATCCTGCACAATCGGCGCCAGGTCCTGGGCCGGCATCCGCTTGGCTTTGGCCACCG
The DNA here is from genome assembly GCA_035475875.1 of Micrococcaceae bacterium. Taxonomy (GTDB): domain Bacteria; phylum Actinomycetota; class Actinomycetes; order Actinomycetales; family Micrococcaceae; genus Arthrobacter_M. Next base: position 2,400 of record DATIMB010000322.1, on the reverse strand, counting down.
ACGGAGCCTTATCCAGGATCCGCGCCGCCATGGCCTGGGCGCCCTTGCGGCCGTCCGCGACACCGAACTCCATCCGCGTGCCGACCTTGACGTCGGTCACGCCTTCCGGCAGCGCATTGGCATGCAGGAAGACTTCCTTTCCGTCGTCGGTGGTCAGGAAGCCGAAGCCTTTGTCGTTGTCGTACCACTTGACTTTGCCGGTGGGCACTTGCTTACCTCGTTCGTCGCACTCGGGATCATGCCCTGCCGCACCATAGCGTTTGGTAAAAACAGCCGCTTTCGTAAAAAGGGCGCGCTGGCGGCGGACAGGTTGGTCTACTGCCTTATAGATTAGCCTGTCGCCGCCTACCGCGCGGCTTTGTGGCGCCCCTGTCCGCTGTTAGCGTTATTGCATGAGTGATAGTGGCATGCCGGTGCACAACGGCGAGCGGCCGTGGCTGTTTTTCAACGCCGGCGCGGCCGTGCTGGCCCTGCTGTGCCTCGCCTCGCTGGCCGCTGTGCTGGTGATTAAGGTGTCCGGAGGCGTGCCCTGGACGGGCCTGGACTGGATCGCCATGATCGGTCTTCCGGTGGCCTTCATCCTGATGGGTGTCGGGGTCCTGCACGCCATCTCCCGCCGGCGGCGGCTCTAACCGACTGGGACCCGAGGCAGCGGCCCGCGACGGCGGCCGCATTGATGCGCGCCCGGTCCAGACAACGGCGGTCCTAACGCCTGCCGCCACGATTAGGCCCCGCGCGATAGCGTTAGAGTGATGTCCTCTATTCGGGCTTTAGCGGCGGAACTGGCGGCGCGCAGCGACGATGCCCTGCGCACGCTCTTTGATGCCCGGCCGGACCTGGTATCCCCGCCGGTTCCGGACTTCGCCGCACTCGCGGCACGGGCCTGTGCGCGCGCCAGCGTCGCCAGGGCGCTGGACAAGCTTGACCTGCCACAGACCCAGGTGCTGGAAGCAGTGCACCTGACCACGAATGAGGATCTTGACCGGACGGCTACCGCGGCCGGCCTTCAGCCGCTCATCGAGGGAAGCACTGCCGAGGTGCTGGACGGAATCCTTGACCAACTGCATGCGTTGGCACTGCTCTACCGCGCGGAACCGGAGGGCTACCTGCCGGTCAGCAGCCTCAAAGACGTCATCGGCCTGCATCCGGCAGGCCTGGGCCGCAGCTATGTGGACCTGGTCCGGAGCCAGACCTCAGCGGGCACCCGGCTGCTGCACTCCGTCCAGGCCCTGCACCGGTCCGGCACCGGCATACCCGCCGCGGCAACGCCGATGGAAGCAGCCCTGGCCATGGGCACTTGGCTGGCACAGCCCGGATCCTTGGAGCAGCTGCTCAAGTCCGCCCCTGAACAAACGGCGAGCATCCTGGCCCGCTTCAGCGCCGGCCCCGTCGGCGCGCTGCCCAAGGACCGTCATGCGGGCACGGCCGGCGGCGCCGGCCGGAACGGAACGGGCTCTGCACACACCGCCGGCAGCAGCGCGGCAACCGCGTCAGCAGTGGAGTGGCTGCTCGCCCGGGGGCTGCTGATACCGCTGGACGCCGAACACGTTGAACTCCCCTCCGACGTCGCCTTGGTGCTGCGCGGCGGCCTGGTCATCCGCGGCTTTGCCACCAGCGCGCCCGCACCCAAGCTGGACACCATCAGCGAGGCCCGGCGCTCCAACGCCGCGCTGGGATCCATTGCCGAAGTCCTCCGGGTGCTCACCGAACTGCTGGCCCAGGTCCGCGACCAACCGCTGGCCACCCTGCGGGCCGGCGGCGTGGGAGTGCGCGAGGTGCGCAGGCTGGCGGAGGCGCTGCGCATCGAGCCGGACCGGGTGGCGCTGTTGTTGGAGCTGGCAGCGCTCTCCGGCCTGCTGGTGCTCGACGTCGATACCTCGCGCTGGCAGCCGGCCGAAAGCGGTTGGCTGCAGCTCCCGCGCGAAGAGCAGTGGGCCCGGATTGCCACCTCCTGGCTGCGCTCCGACCGGGCACCCTCCCTCGTTGGCCAGGCCACCGGAAACCGTTCCGCCCCGGAAGGGTCGGCGGGCGCAGCGGGCCAGCCTGCGGCCACCATCAACGTCCTGGCCGCGGAAGTGCACCGTCCGGATGCTCCGGTGCTGCGCGCGCAGACCCTGTCTGTCATGGCCGAGCTGGTCGCAGAGGCGCAGGCGCCGGCCGCCGCGGAGCAGCCGGAACGGTCCGCCCGGACGCCGCAAAGCCAGGCTGCCCCGGCCGTCCCTGTGCTGGATGCCGACTCGGTCCAGCAGCGCTTCGCCTGGCGGCATCCGCGGCTTTGCCACCAGCGCGCCCGCACCCAAGCTGGACACCATCAGCGAGGCCCGGCGCTCCAACGCCGCGCTGGGATCCATTGCCGAAGTCCTCCGGGTGCTCACCGAACTGCTGGCCCAGGTCCGCGAC
>DATIMB010000321.1:0-8745 GCA_035475875.1 Micrococcaceae bacterium | reverse complement strand
GAATTTTCGGTTACGGGCAAGGTGCTGCGCCTTACAACCAATTCGGGGCTGAATACGTCCTGATGATGGACATGCGGTCCGGACGCTCCAATTTCCTCGAAGAGCAGCTCGGCTGCGCGGCGGCCGATAAGTTCCCGGGGTTGCCGGATGGAGGACAAGGGAATGCTTGATTGTGAGGCGAAGTCGATGTCGTCGAATCCGATCAGGGCGATGTCTTCCGGCACCCGGATGTTGTGGGCGATGAATGACTGGAGCAATCCGAGCGCGACCAGGTCGTTGGCGGCGAAAATGGCGTCGGGGCGTATCTCGGGCCGGAGGTCTGCAATCGTGTCGCCTATCTGGCGCCCCCGGTGGAAGCTGAGATCGGCGGTTTCGAAAAGCCTGATGTCATCGAGTCCCCGCAGTCGGGCCGCTTCGGTGGCGCCGTTGTACCTGTCGGTGACCTGTTGCAGGGTTGCAGGTCCTCCGACGAAGGCGATTCTGTGGTACCCCATGTCGGCAAGATGACTCACGGCCAGCCGGCCTCCGGCGGCATCATCCACCGAGACGGAACAGAAGCGGTCCGAGGCCGCCAGCCGGTCCACCAGAACGGCAGGTATGCCTCTGGAGCGCATCCGGTCCAGGCGATCCAAAACGTCTGCTACCGGGGTGATCAGGATCCCCTGGACACGTTGTTCTTCGAACAGGTCCAGGTAGGCGCCTTCGCGGATGCTGCTCTCTGCGCTGTTGGCGAGAAGGACGGAGTGCCCATGGTCCTCCGACGTTGCCTCGGCTCCGGCCGCCACATCCGTGAAGAAGGGGTTGCGGATATCGAGCACCAGGAGTCCGACGGTCCGGCTGGTTCCCGAGCGAAGGCTGCGGGCGGATTCGTTGCGGACAAAACCCAATTCCTCGATGGCGGCAAGGACACGGGTTCTTTTGGCTGCGGACACGAGGTTGGGCCGGTTTAGCACGTTGGACACCGTCCCGACGGACACGCCGGCCAGGGAAGCGACGTCCTTGACGCTGTAGGAGTGGGAACTGGAGTCCTTCATTCCCCCATTGAAACTTATCAACCGGCGTTTTGGCCATTACCTATCCCATTCCACCCTTGCACCTGCCCCCGCGTTGACACTTGTTACGCTTCCCTCTAGGCTGTGCGAGAGGTCACATTGAATCGATTCACGCTGGAGGAATAGGACGTTATGGTCAGCGCTAATGAGGAAGGCGTTCCGGCACCAAGCGCCGCTAACGCGGACCTTCTGCAACCAAGGCTTGAATTGCGCAATGTCTCCAAGTCCTTCGGAGCCGTACATGCACTGCTCGACGCGAGCCTGCGGCTGTACCCGGGAGAGGTGACCGCCCTCGTTGGTGAGAACGGGGCCGGGAAATCCACTCTGGTTAAGACGATGGCAGGGCTGCATCAGGCGGACCGGGGTGAGATTCTGATGGACGGCCGCGTGCGGGAGTTCAGGGATCCGCTTCAGTCCCGCGAAGCCGGCATCGCGGTGATCTACCAGGAGCCGACTATGTTCCCCGACCTTACCGTCGCCGAGAACATCTTCATGGGACGCCAGCCGCTGCGAAGCTTCCGGCGGATCGACCGGAAGGAAATGCGCCGCCGGTGTCTGGACCTGTTCGATACCTTGGGCGTCACGATCGACCCGGACCGGTTGGCCCAAGGGCTTTCGATCGCGGACCAGCAGGTAGTGGAAATAGCCAAAGCTATTTCCCTGGATGCGAGTGTGCTGATCATGGACGAGCCAACCGCAGCCCTGAGCGGCGTGGAGGTGGAACGTCTCTTTGCCGTCACCCGAAGACTCCAGGGCCGCGGTGCGGCCGTGCTGTTCATCTCCCACCGCTTCGAGGAAGTCTTCGAAATTTCCCAGTGGATCACCGTGATGCGCGACGGCGCCCACGTATCCACCGGCAGGACCGAGGACCTGAGTATCGATGGGGTCATTCGGCAGATGGTGGGCCGGGACGTTGCCTCCCTGTTCCCCAAGCAGGAGGCCGCCTTGGGCGAGAAGATCCTCGAAGTGAAGGGCCTGTCCCGAAAGGGCATCTTCTCCGATATCAGCTTCGATGTCCGCTCCGGGGAAATCGTCGGACTCAGCGGACTGGTCGGTGCCGGTCGATCGGAAGTGGCACGTGCAATCTTCGGCGTTGACCGCTACGACGCGGGAAGCATCCTGATGGACGGGCGCCAGCTGAAGCCGTTTTCGCCGGCCGCGGCAATGGCCTCGGGCATAGGGTTCGTCCCTGAGGACCGCCGCAAGCAGGGCCTGGTCATGGAGCTGAACGTCAGCCGGAACCTCACCTTGACCCTGCGCCGCCAGCTGAGCAAATTCGGGCTGCTGACAAACAGATCCGAGGCCGTTGCGACGGGGGACTGGGGGAAAAAGCTGCAGATTAAGGCCGGAGCCCCCACTTCGCCCATATCCACCCTTTCCGGCGGCAACCAGCAAAAAGTCGTGCTGGGTAAGTGGTTGGCCACCGACCCGCGGCTGCTGATCATCGACGAACCCACCCGCGGGATCGATGTTGGTACCAAAGCCGAGGTACACCGCCTGGTATCGGAACTGGCCGGAAACGGCATGGCCGTGCTGATGATTTCCTCTGAACTGCCGGAAATCCTCGGCATGTCGGACCGGGTCCTGGTCATGCACGAGGGACGCATTTCAGCCCAACTGGACCGGAGCGCCGCCACGGAGGAATCGGTGATGGCAGCCGCTACGGGAGTTCAAGCACCAACGAAGGAAAACGAACTATGAGCACTCTTGCCCTTAAAAGGGGGCCTTTCTTCGGCTGGGCCGGCACGCTCTCGCGTTCACGGGAGTTCGGTGTGTTTTTGGCACTGGCACTGCTGGTGGCCGCCACCACCGTGGTCAATCCGCGGTTCCTGGATCCGCAAAGCATTAAGGACCTCCTGCTTAACTCATCCATCCTGGTGATTCTGGCTATCGGACAGGCGCTGGTCATCCTGACCAAGAACGTGGATCTGTCCGTGGGATCGGTTCTGGGCCTGACGGCCTTCGCCACGGGGAAAATCTTCATTGCCTTTCCACAGCTGCCTGTTCCAGCCATGGTTCTGATCGGCATCCTCATCGGAGCGGTGCTCGGCGCCATCAACGGTGCACTGATAGCCGTGGCCCGTGTGCCGGCACTGGTGGTCACCCTGGGAACGCTCTACATTTTCCGCGGAGTCGACTTCGCCTGGGCCCAGGGCCAGCAGATCAATCCGTCGAATCTGCCCGCCTCCTTTCTGGCCATGGGAAGCGCCACCGTGGCCGGGCTTCCCTATCTGGCCCTGATCGCTGTGGTCGTGGTGCTGGCCGTAGCCCTTTATCTGCGCCATCTGCGCTCGGGCCGGGAGTTCTACGCCATTGGCTCCGATGATCAGGCCGCCCGGCTCTACGGCATCCGGGTAGGCAAACGGATCTTTACCGCCTTCGTTGCCTCCGGATCCCTGGCCGGTCTGGCCGGTGTCATTTACGCGGCCAAGTTCGGCAACCTGGACGCCACGGCGGGACAGGGAATGGAACTGAACGTTGTAGCCGCCGCTGTCGTCGGCGGGGTCGCCATCGCCGGCGGAGTCGGCACCGTCTACGGGGCGGCCATCGGAGCCATCCTGCTCACCACCATCACTTCGGCGTTGCCTGTGCTGGGCGTCTCGCCCTTCTGGCAGGGGGCGATGGTCGGCGCGCTGATCCTGGCGTCCATTGGACTTGATCGATACCTGGCCGTGCGCAACGAGCGCCGCCTGAGAGGACATGATTCACATGCCGGTTAGTGAAACCGCCCAACGCCGGGTCCGGAACGAGGCCCCACCAGCCAGGGGGAGCCGGCGCAGGCAATCGTTTGGCCTACTGCGCAGCTGGGATACGGCCATCGTCGTGGCACTGGTCATCGCCGTCGTCGTCGCCTCGCTGGCCGTCAAGGGATTTGCCTCACCGCGGAACACCGGCTTCCTGCTGATCGACATCATCCCGGTGCTGCTGCTGTCCCTGCCGATGGCCCTGATCATCCTGATCGGGGAAATCGACCTTTCGGTGGCCAGCATCGCCGGCTTTACCAGCTGCATTTTCGGCGCCCTCTGGAATGCCGGGATGCCGATGGAAACTATCGTGCCGGTGTGCATTCTCCTCGGCGCCGTATGGGGAGCGCTGAACGGCTTTCTGGTTTCCGTCGTCGGACTGCCGTCCCTGGCGGTGACCATCGGTTCGCTGGCGCTGTACCGCGGGCTGGCCTTTGTCACACTGGGCGATCAGGCAGTGACGAGTTTCCCGCTGAACGTCACCAGCGGCCTGCAGGCAAAGCTGGGGAACTCCGGCATACCCGTCTGGATCATCCCGGTGCTGGTACTGGTCGTGATCTTCGGGTTCGTCCTGCACTTCACCGGATTCGGACGGACCCTCTTTGCCCTCGGCTTCAGCGAAGACGCCGCCCGTTTCGCCGGCATTCGGGTGGCACAGACGCGGTTCTGGCTGTTCGTCGTCTCCGGCGTCATTTCAGCCGTCGTCGGGGTGTGGTGGACACTTCGGTACGGCAGCGCCCGCGGCGACAACGCCACCGGCCTCGAACTGTCCGTCATCGCGGCGGTACTGCTCGGGGGAGTGTCCATCTTCGGCGGCAAGGGCAATCTTCCCGGCGTGATTGCCGGTGTGGCCCTGCTGGCCATCCTCCGTAACGCCCTCCAGCTGGCCAGCGTGCCCGAAGACACGCTGTCCATGCTCACCGGAGGACTGCTGATTGTGGCCGTCGTAGCGCCGAACGCCATCATGTGGAGCCGTAACCGCGGGCACAGGACAAAAATCCTCTCCATTCCCCTAACAAAATGACACCGGTCCAAATAAGACCAGCCAATACGACCAGTCCAAATAAGACCAGCCGAAACACCAACAATGATGTTCACTCAGAAGGGAAAGCACGTGAAATTCTTTGAGAGCCGCACCAAACCGGGGACCCTCAGGCCCAGGCTCGCCGTCGGCGTTGCCCTGGCCACAGGGATGGCCCTGGCACTGACCGCCTGCGGTGGAACCACCAACAGCTCCACCTCCTCCGCCGCAGCAGCCGGGCCCAGTTCCTCGGCCAGTGCCAATCCGAATGCGCCCTTGAAGGACGGGCTGAAGGTGGCGTTCCTGCCCAAGCAGCTGAACAACTCCTACTTCACCGTCACCGACCGCGGCGGCAAGAGCGCCGCCAGCGAATTCAAGGGTGCCTTCTCCGAGGTCGGCCCCTCGGACGCCAGTGCCTCCAGCCAGGTCAGTTACATCAACACGCTGACGCAGCAGGGCGTGGATGTCATCGCCACGTCGGCCAACGATCCCAAGGCCATCTGCTCGGCTCTGAATGAGGCCCGGACAGCAGGGATCAAGGTGGTGACGTTCGATTCGGACACCGATCCCTCCTGCCGCGATCTGTACATCAACCAGGCCACGGCCCAGGGCATCGCCGACACCCAGGTCAAGCAGATTTCCGACGCCGTTGGTCCCGACGGCGGCGACATCGCCATCCTTTCGGCGACCGCCAACGCCACCAATCAAAACGCCTGGATTGAACTGATGAAGGCGGACCTGCAGAAGCCGGAATACTCCAAGCTGAAGCTCGTCGCTACCGTGTACGGCAATGACGACGCGCAGAAATCGCAGCAGGAAGTACAGGCGCTGCTGCAGTCGCACCCGACGCTGAAAGGCATTATCTCGCCCACCACTGTTGGGGTAGCCGCGGCCGCGCAGTACCTGTCCGGTTCCGCCTACAAGGGCAAGGTCCAGCTCACCGGACTGGGATTCCCGAGCCAGCTGAAGGAATTCGTCAAGAACGGGACCATGAAGTCCTTCGCGCTCTGGGATGTTGAGAAGCTGGGCTACCTCGCTGCCTACGCCGGGGCCGCACTGGCCTCCGGGCAGATCACCGGTGCCGAAGGCCAGACGTTCAAGGCCGGAAGCCTGGGTGAATTCAAGATCGGCGCGGACGCTACGGTGCTGCTGGGCGATCCCACGGTGTTCACTGCCGCGAACGTAGACCAGTACAACTTCTAGTCCGACACCGGGAGGGGCCGCGCGATGCGGTCCCTCCCGGCAATACCTCCGAAGGATTCCCGATGAGAGTTTGCTTCCGTTCCACCGTCCGACCGGAGGACGTAGCGGAGTACAGGCGCCGGCACGCGCAGGTCTGGCCGGACATGCTCCGGGCGCTTGAGAGGTCAGGTTGGCAAAACTACTCCCTGTTCCTGGACGACGACGGGCTGCTGATCGGCTACCTGGAGTGCGAGGACTACCAGGAGAGCCTTGCCCTGATGCAGCTGGAAGGAATCAACGCGCAATGGCAAGCCCATATGAAGGACCTCTTCAATCATGGGGAGCAGAACCCGGACCAGGGATTCGTCGTGCTTCCGGAGGTGTTCAACCTGGCCGCGCAGCTGGAAGCGGCGGAGCACTCCGGTACTTAACTGCTGGACGCCGTGCAGCACTTCGGTCACATAACCCTAGCGAAGCAAGCGCTAAGCCTGCTAGAATATGAAACGATTCAACAATTTAGACCATGTGTCCGGAAACAAGCGCCGGATACGGAAAAGCGAGACTTCCATGACGGACATCGGCAGTATCACCGACAGGCTTTCCGAGCTGGCCATCGAGGTCCCTTCGTGGGCCTACGGAAATTCGGGCACGCGGTTCAGGGTCTTCGGCACGCCGGGCACCCCGCGGACCGTCCAGGAGAAGCTCGCCGATGCCGCCAAGGTCCATGAGCTGACTGGACTGGCGCCGACGGTGGCGCTCCATATTCCGTGGGACAAGGTGGATGATTACGCGGCCCTGAAGGAGTACGCGGCGGGGCTGGGCGTCGGTTTGGGGACGGTCAACTCGAACACGTTCCAGGACGATGAGTACAAATTCGGTTCGCTGACCTCCTCCAACCCTGCAGTCCGGCGGCGGGCGATCGAGCACCATCTGGAGTGCATCGGGATCATGCACCAGACCGGGTCCCGGGACCTGAAGATCTGGCTGGCAGACGGAACGAACTACCCCGGCCAGGACGATATGCGCGGCCGGCAGGACCGGCTCGCGGAATCGCTCCAGGAGATTTACGCCGCCCTGGGGGAGGACCAGCGTCTGGTGCTGGAGTACAAGTTCTTCGAACCGGCCTTCTACCACACGGATGTCCCGGACTGGGGCACCTCCTACGCGCAGACCCTGGCCCTCGGGGAGAAGGCGTTCGTTTGCCTGGATACCGGCCACCACGCGCCGGGGACGAACATCGAATTCATCGTGATGCAGCTGCTGCGTCTGGGCAAGCTCGGGTCCTTCGATTTCAATTCCCGTTTCTACGCAGACGACGACCTGATTGTGGGGGCGGCTGATCCGTTCCAGCTCTTCCGCATCATGCATGAGGTCATCCGCGGCGGCGGATTCGGCACGGACTCCGGTGTGGCACTGATGCTGGATCAGTGCCACAACTTGGAGGAGAAGATCCCGGGGCAGATCCGCTCCGTCCTCAATGTCCAGGAAATGTCGGCCCGGGCCCTGCTGGTGGACACCACAGCCCTGGCCGAGGCGCAGCGGGACGGGGATGTCCTGGCCGCGAACGCTGTTTTCAACGACGCGTTCTACACCGATGTCCGCCCGCTGCTGGCCGACTGGCGGGAATCGCGCGGCCTGCCGGCCGATCCGATGGCCGCTTACCGCGCCAGCGGTTACCAGAAACAGATCAATGAGAGCCGCGTGGGCGGCCAGCAAGCCGGATGGGGCGCCTAAGACCATGACCAACAACACGAACACGACCGTGGAGCAGCTGATCACGCGGTCCAATCGCCTCGGCGCAGACAAGCGCAATACCAACTATGCCGGCGGCAACACCTCCGCCAAGGGCAATGCGCAGGACCCGGTCACGGGCGAGAACGTGGAACTGCTCTGGGTCAAGGGCTCCGGCGGAGACCTGGGCACCCTCAAAGAATCCGGCCTGGCCGTACTGCGGCTGGACCGGCTGCGGGCACTGAAGAACGTTTACCCTGGGGTTGAGCGCGAGGACGAGATGGTTGCCGCGTTCGATTACTGCCTGCACGGTAAGGGCGGGGCCGCCCCCTCGATCGACACGGCCATGCACGGGCTGGTGGACGCCGCCCACGTGGACCACCTGCACCCGGATTCCGGGATCGCGATCGCCACGGCACTTGACGGCGAGGCGCTGACGAAGGAAATCTTCGGCGGCAAGGTGGTCTGGGTGCCGTGGCGGCGCCCCGGTTTCCAGCTCGGCCTGGACATCGCGGCCATCAAGGACGCCAATCCCGATGCCGTCGGCACGATCCTGGGCGGGCACGGCATCACGGCCTGGGGCGAAACCAGCGCCGAAGCCGAGGCAAACTCGCTGTGGATCATCGACACCGCGGAACGGTACCTTGCCGAGCACGGCCGGAACGAGCCGTTCGGCCCCGCCCTTGAGGGCTTCGGTGCCTTGCCGGAAACGGAGCGCCGGGCCAAGGCCGCCGCGCTGGCTCCGCTGATCCGCGGCCTGGCCTCCACCGACAAAGCCCAGGTGGGGCACTTCAGCGATGACGCCGTCGTGCTGGACTTCCTGGCCTCCGCCGAGCATCCCCGGCTGGCCGCACTGGGCACCAGTTGCCCGGACCACTTCCTGCGCACGAAGGTCAAACCCCTGGTCCTGGACCTGCCGGCCGATGCCGGGATCGAGGACTGCGCCGCCCGGCTGAGGGAACTGCACCAGCAGTACCGCTCCGACTACGCCGACTATTACCAGCGCAACAAGGTC
>DATIMB010000320.1:0-1619 GCA_035475875.1 Micrococcaceae bacterium | reverse complement strand
GCAGCGCAGGCGGAACTGGCGGCGGACTTTCCGCGGGGACGGATCCAGGCACGGGCCTTTGACGTGACGGACGCCGACTCGGCTGCCGAGGGCGTGGCCTGGATCGAGGACAACAGCGGACCCTTGGACATCCTGGTCAATAATGCAGGCATCCAGCACCGGGTGCCCATGCTCGATCTTGACGTCAGCGATTGGAACCGGGTACTCGCCGCGGATCTTACCAGTGCGTTCCTGGTGGGACGGGAAGCCGCGCGGCGGATGATCGGGCGCGGCCACGGCAAGATCATCAACATCGGTTCGGTGCAGGCGGATCTGGCCCGGCCCACCATTGCCCCCTACACCGCGGCCAAGGGCGGGCTGCGCAACCTGACCCGCGCGATGACCGCCGAGTGGGCCCGGGAGGGGCTGCAGATCAACGGGATCGCCCCCGGCTATATCCATACCGAGATGACCCAGAACCTGGTGGATGATGTTGACTTCAATGACTGGATCCTGGGCCGGACGCCCGCCGCACGGTGGGGCAGTGTGCAGGACCTGGTCGGGCCGGTGGTGTGGCTGGCGTCGGAGGCCTCGAATTTCGTGAACGGGCAGACAATTTTCGTCGACGGCGGCATGACGGTGGTGGTGTAGCGATGGCTCAGGATTTCACGGCGGCATCGGCACGGCCGGAACCGACGCAGCCGGCATTGGTACAGCCGGAACAGGAACTTCCGGAGCAAACGGCTGCGGTGGTGGTGCATGGGGCCGGCGACCTCCGGATCGAAGAGCGCCCCCTGGCCCAGTCCGCGCCGGACCAGGCCGTGGTAGAAATCGCCTACGGCGGGATCTGCGGCTCTGACCTGCACTACTGGCTGCACGGAGCCGCCGGGGAATCGGTGCTGAAGGCGCCGATGGTGCTGGGCCATGAAGTGGTGGGCACCGTAGTGCGGGCGGCGGCGGACGGGACCGGACCGGCGCAGGGGACTGCGGTGGCAGTCCACCCCGCCTCACCGGCACCCGGAGCCGCCCGTTACCCCGTGGCCCGGCCCAACCTCTCGCCCGGGTGCACCTATCTGGGCAGCGCCGCCAGGTTCCCGCACACCGACGGCGCCTTCAGCAGCCTTGCCAACCTACCGTCCCGGATGCTGCGGCCGCTGCCCGCCGGACTCCCGCTGCGCCGCGCCGCGCTCGCGGAACCCGCAAGCGTCGCCTGGCACGCCGTCGCCCGGGCCGGGGACGTAGCGGGAAAGACCGCGCTGGTGATTGGCAGCGGCCCGATCGGTGCGCTTGTAGTTGCCGTGCTCAAGCGGGCCGGCGCCGCCAGGATCGTGGCGGTAGACATGTATCCGAAACCGCTGGAGATCGCCCGTGCCGTCGGCGCGGACGAGGTCCTCCTCGCGACGGAAACGGAGGCGATCGCCGCCGTCGAAGCGGACGTGGCGATTGAATCCTCCGGCAGCCACCAGGGCCTGGCCTCGGCGATCAGTGGAGCCCTGCGCGGCGGCCGGGTGGTGATGGTCGGCCTGCTGCCCTCGGGTCCGCAGCCGGTGCCGGTCTCGCTGGCCATCACCCGCGAACTGGAACTGGTCGGGTCATTCCGCTTCAACGATGAGATCGACGAGGTGATCGAGGCGCTCGCC
>DATIMB010000319.1:0-2612 GCA_035475875.1 Micrococcaceae bacterium | reverse complement strand
GATGCAGGCCATCGTGTTGGCGGTGTACATTCCGCCGCAGGCGCCTTCGCCGGGGCAGATGGCGCGTTCGATGCTGTCCAGGTCCTTCAGGCTCATCTTGCCGGCCGCGCAGGCGCCGACCGCCTCGAAGGCGTCGATCAGAGTGACTTCCTTCTCGGTGCCGTCCTCCAGCTTGGCGAAGCCGGGCATGATGGAGCCGGCGTAGAGGAAGACCGACGCGAGGTCCAGCCGGGCCGCGGCCATCAGCATGCCGGGCAGGGACTTGTCGCAGCCGGCCAGCAGCACGGAGCCGTCGATGCGCTCGGCCTGCATCACCGTCTCCACGGAGTCGGCGATGACCTCACGGGAAACCAGGGAGAAGTGCATCCCTTCATGGCCCATGGAGATGCCGTCGGAGACGGAGATGGTGCCGAACTGCATGGGGAAACCGCCGCCGGAAAAGACGCCTTCCTTGGCGCCCTGGGCCAGTCGGTTCAGCGAAAGGTTGCAGGGCGTGATCTCATTCCAGGAGCTCGCCACCCCGATCTGCGGTTTGGCGAAGTCCTCGTCGCCCATTCCCACCGCCCGGAACATACCGCGGGCCGGGGCGGCGGCAATGCCGTCCGTGACCACACGGCTGCGGGGCTTGATGTCCGGTTGGGAATCTGTTTTGGTAGCTGATTCTGTTGCTGAATTGGTCTCCACACTCATGGAACGAGTGTATGACTGCGCTGAGGCAGCCTACTAACCGGTAGGGATCCGCGGGCAAGATTACGGACACGTTACGGGCCTGTTCGTAGACTGGGCCAGTGACAACCAGCGATGAACTCAAGGAATCCCTGCGGCAGATCTTCGACGCCCAGATTCCAAACTTCGGCGATTACAACCTTGTTTTCGCCAGCAATGCGCCCGCCGCTGCGCCGGCAACCCGGGCCAGCAAGGGTCCCGCCGAAACCGGCGCTTCGGCGCCGTCCTCCGGCCGGGGACATCAGCTGCGCTGCTATGTCGTGGGCTACCGCTGGCAGCCGGCGGAGCTCGTCGTCGCCCCCTTCAACGCAGACACGCTCACCGCCGGCGGCGTCGCCGAGGCCATCAACATGACCAATCTCCACCATGCCGTGAAGCTCCCCGGCGGAGACATCGAGATCGGCACCACCACCGGCAAGTCCTACCGCTTCGGGGTAAGGCCCGACGGCGTCCTGCCGGAGTTGGGTGGCAAGCGCCGTGAAATCGAGCAGGCGGACGACTGCGAGGACTTCACAACCTTTATCGAATCCTTCCTGGCGAAGGTCTGACCGACCGTTCTGCTCGTTGAACGGGCCTATGGCCCTAGGGCGAGTTCCGCCCATCGACCGCCGGTTTCAATGAGCTAAAGAATGCCGTACGGACCGGGCTGCACTAAATTGGCAGGCCGTTCACCAGCGGTGATCGCGGAGAGCTGACGCCGGATCAGCGCGACGATCCGCGGCGGGAAGGCCGACGTGTCGCCGCCCAGATGCGGGGTGATGAGCGCGTTGGGCGCCGTCCACAGCGGATGGTCGGCGGGGATAGGCTCCGGGTCGAAGACGTCCAGGGCGGCAAAAAGCCGGCCTGAGACCACCTCCCGGGTAATCGCTTCGGAGTCGATCACTGCGCCCCGGGCCACGTTGACAACCAAGGCGCCGTCCGGCAGCGCGGCCAGCAGCTCAGTCCCCACCAGACCGCGGGTACTTTCCGAAAGCGGTGTGATGATCACCAGCACGTCGTGCTCCGGTGCAAGCTCCAGCAGCTCGGAAGCCGCGTGGACGTGCCCGCCGTCGTCGTCCCTTGCCGTGCTCCCTACCCTGGTCAGCTGCACCTCGAAGGGCTCCAGCCGCTTGGCTATCTCCGCACCGATGCCGCCCACGCCCACCAGCAGGACCTTCCGGTCGGCCAGCGACCGTCGACGCTGCGGCCGCCAGGTGGCCGTCGCCTGGTCCCGCACCGCAACATCAATACCGCGCAGGGAGGCCAGCATGAGACCGATGGCCAGCTCTGCGGTGGACGCGGCATGGACGCCCGCAGCGCTGGCTATGGCGACATTGGGACCCACGGCTTCGGGAACGGCGTCGAACCCGGTGGACTGGGTCTGGACCAGCTTGAGACCCGGGGCCAGGCGCAGTCCGTCCAGCCAGGCTGACCCCTTACCGTACGGCAGGACAGCAGCGTCGATCTCCCCCAACTGCACGCCCTGCGGCGGCTCGACCATGTTCCAGACGCCCGCCCGCAGGCCGTCCGGCAGCGGCTGCACCGCGTCCAGAAGCTCTTGGTCCGGAAAGGTGACGGTGCGGATCTGCGGGAACTGGGATGCCATGCTCCGACTTTAGCCATCCCCTGGTGCGGGCTGCCAATCGTTCGGGTGCGTTCGCGCCAATGGCCGCATGTGCGAGCGCAAGGCCGCTTGTGCGAGGGCATGCCGCAGGCAGCCAGCCACCGTCAACCACAGTAAGAGCAACAGCGTAGACAGGGAGAATTAGCACGCCGTAACGTCAGGCATCGGCAACTTGTCGTGTTGAGCAGGAGGCTCTCCCCATGGACTGGTTCGTTTGGCTCATCTGGATTCTGGTGGTCATCCTGGTGATCATTCTCATCTCGCTCTATGTCCGGGCTCGGTC
>DATIMB010000318.1:0-3398 GCA_035475875.1 Micrococcaceae bacterium | reverse complement strand
CTTCCGGTGCGCCGCTCGACGTCCTCGGCGATAAACCGGAACAATGGGGACCATGCCAACAAAAGTGGACCTGCAGCGGCAGGGGCATCCGGCCAAGCCGGTTAAGTGGACGGCCCTGAAGTGGACGACACTGGGGATTGGGATGGGTGCCGGCGCCGCGTCCCTGCTGGCCACCGCCACCTCCGGACTGGCCGCCTATTTTGCCCGCCGCGTGGTCACCCCGGACAAGGTGCGGGTGGAGGATCTGCCCATCCTGGCGGTGGTGCGGGACGGTTTTGACTTGCAGGTCATCCTGCCGGCCAACCAGGACACCACGGTGGAGGGCACGTACAGCCTGTTCTTTGACGGGGGCGCCGGCCATGCCCGGATCGGGGCCATTCGCTCCTATGTGCCGCGGGAGGGAACGGTGCTGCGGGAGGTGGAGGAAGTGCTTTCCGGGGATCTGCCCTCGGCCAAACGGGGCTGGTGGAGCGCGGTGGTCTACGATACGCCGGCGGACATCGGCCTGGGCAGCGAGGAGGTCAGCATCGAGCTCCCCGGCGGTCCGGCGCCGGCCTGGCTGATCCGTGCCGAGCCGGCCCTCGATACCTGGGCGATCATGGTCCACGGCCGCGGTGCCAGCCGTAGTGAGGGACTGCGGGCGGTCCGCACGGCGCGGGAGCTGGGCATGACCAGCCTGCTGATGTCCTACCGGAACGACGGCGATGCCGCCGCCGCGGGCGACGGCCGGTACGGGCTCGGCGTGACCGAGTGGGAGGACGTGGAAGCGGCGATCGGGTTCGCGCGCTCCCGGGGGGCCAGGAAGGTGGTGCTGTTCGGCTATTCAATGGGCGGGGCCATTGCGCTGCAGGCGGCGGACCGCAGCCAGTACCGGAGCATGATCCTGGCCCTGGTGCTGGACGCGCCGGTGATCAACTGGGTGGATGTGCTGGCCCATCAGGCGGAACTGAACCGGATTCCTGCGGCGGTCGGCCAGTACGGCCAGCTGATGCTCAGCCATCCGCTGGGCCGGCGGATCACCGGACTGGCAGCCCCGGTGGACCTGAAGAGCATGGATTGGGTGGCCCGCGCGGGGGAGCTGCGCACGCCCACCTTGATAATCCACAGCGTCGACGACGAATTTGTCCCCTTTGGTCCCTCGGCGGAGCTGGCCGAGCGGAATCCGGAAATGGTGACCTTTGAACCCTTCAGCCATGCCCGCCACACCGCGGAGTGGAATGTGGAGCCGCAGCGCTGGGATGCAGTGGTGAAGAAGTGGCTGGCTCCGCGGCTGGGCAGTATCGCCGGCTGATCATCTCCGGCTAATCCCCGGCTAATCCCCACACTGGTTGCAGGCTGATCTCTGGCTAGTCGCCGGCGATGGGGGCGGTGGTGGCGCCGGTCAACCTGACCAGCTCCTTGGGGGACAGTTCGATGTCGAAGCCGCGGCGTCCGCCGGAGACCAGGATGGTGGCGAAGCCCAGCGCCGAAACGTCGACCACAGTGGGTGATGGCTGCCGCTGGCCCAGCGGCGAAATTCCGCCCAGCACGTATCCCGTCCGCCGTTGGGCGGCCTGCGGATCGGCCATGGCGGCCTTCTTGTGTCCCAGCGCCGCCGCAAGCGCCTTCAGGTCCAGGCTTCCGCTGACCGGTACGACGGCGACCACCAGGATGCTGCCGACCTGGGCCATCAGCGTCTTGAAGACCTGCGCCGGATCGCGGTTAAGGGCCGCGGCGGCCTCCAGCCCGTAGCTGCCCGCCGCAGGGTCATGACGGTAGGCGTGGGCGGTGTAGGAAACTCTTGCGGCGGCCAGCACGGCGGTTGCCGGCGTTCCGGCGTGGGAGCCGTCGGGCGGCCGGCCCATTAGAGCTGGGCGGACTGGTGGCTGAGGGCCGTGACCTTGCGCTTGATCCGGCCCAGCATCGCGGCCATCCCGCGCATCCGCAGCGGCGTGATGGCGCGGGTCAGTCCCAGCAGGTCCGGCATGTCGTCCGGCACAGCCAGGATATCGGCGGCGGGCAGCCCGTCCAGCCCCTCGTGCAGTACGCTGGCGAAGCCGCGGGTGGTGGGTGCTTCCAGAGGTGCCCGGAAGAAGAGCCGGATGACGTCGCCGTCGTCGTGCTTCTCGTTCTCCACCGTCAGGAACAGCGGCGTCTGGCACTCCACCACCTGCTCCAGCAGCTCCGGATGGTCGGTCAGCCGTTCCGGCAGTTCCGGCAGGGCGCGGGAGAACTCCAGCAGCAGCTGCAGCCGGTCCGGTTCCTCCAGGGCCTGGAAGTCGTCGACAATCTCTGCCAGGGCGGGGGGCATTACATTCGTGGTCATTCCTACCAGCCTACTCAGCGGCCAACCCGGCGCCTAGTTGGACGCCGGGACCTCGCCGCGCTCGGAGCCCTTGGCGATCGGGACGCGCACCGCGTTGCCCCACTCGGTCCAGGAACCGTCATAGTTGCGGACGGTCTCAAAGCCCAGCAGGTACTTCAGCGCGAACCAGGTGTGGCTTGACCGTTCCCCGATGCGGCAGTAAGCCACGACGTCGTCGCCGGGCTTCAGCCCCGCCTCGTCCAGATAAAGCGCCTCAAGTTCGGCACGATTGCGGTAGGTACCGTCCTCGGCAGCCGCCCGGCCCCAGGGGATGGAGGCGGCCGTCGGAATGTGGCCGCCGCGCATCGCGCCTTCCTGCGGATAGGCGGGCATGTGCGTGCGCGCTCCGGTGTACTCCTCGGGCGAGCGGACATCGATCAGCGGCTTGCCCAGATGCGCCAGCACGTCATCCTTGAAGGCACGGATCGGTGCGTCGTTGCGCTCGGCGACGGGGTATTCCGCCGGCGTGACCTCCGTGGCATCGGTGGTCAACTCCCGGCCCTCGGCAATCCACTTGTCCCGGCCGCCGTCGAGCAACCGGACGTCCTCATGGCCGAAGAGCGTGAAGACCCACAGCGCGTAGGCGGCCCACCAATTGGACTTGTCCCCGTAGATCACCACGGTGGTATCCCGGGAGATGCCCTTGGATCCTGCCAGCTTGGCGAATGCGGCGGCGTCGACATAATCGCGGGTGACCTCGTCATTGAGGTCGGTGTGCCAGTCGATCTTCACCGAGCCGGGAATGTGCCCGGTTTCGTAGAGCAGCACGTCCTCGTCGGATTCGACCACCACCAGCTTGCCGTCCCCGGCCTCCCCGCGGGCAAGCGCATCCGCGAGCCACTGGGTGGAAACCAGCCGCTCCGGGTGGGCATAGGCGGCGAACTTCTCATTCGTTTCTGCTGCAACTGGCATGGTGCCCTCAATCTTCCGATCAACGTTGGTGGCGGTCGCTGCGCACGGCCCCATTCCCGCCGTGGTCCCAGCTCACTCCCTTCAGCTTAACCATTCGCCGCGGTCAATACTTCCCGGGGTTCATCTGGCGCAATGTGCGTCC
>DATIMB010000317.1:0-7807 GCA_035475875.1 Micrococcaceae bacterium | reverse complement strand
CTCTGAAGCCTCCAGCAGCTGGCGGCGGGCGCCGAAGCCGGCGGGATCGTCCAGGTCCTCGGCGGTGGGCAGCAGGTCCGGGTGCTTCCAGATCGCGTCCCGGCCGCTGATACCGCGCTGGTCCTTCAGCGCCGACCACAGCGCGGAGGCTTCGCGCAGCCGGCGCGGCCGCAGCTCCAGTCCCACCAGCGCACCAAAGGCATGCTCGGCCGGCCCGCCGGTGGCGCGCCGGCGCCGGACGGTTTCCCGCAGCGCTGACGCCGAGGGCAGGTTCTTGGCCGCTTCGAAGCTCAGCTCGTCCACCCAGCCCTCCACCAGCGCCAGCGCGGTCTCCAGCTTGGCCAGTGCGGCGTCCTGCTCGGGCGTGCGCTGGGGCATGAACACTCCCTGCGAGAGGGCGGCCTGGATGGCCTCAGGGTTGCCGGGATCCAGGTCTCGGGCCAGCTCCTCCATCCGGGACATGTCGATGTGGATGCCGCGGGCGTACGACTCGATGGCGCCCAGCAGGTGCCCGCGCAGCCAGGGAACGTGGATGAAGAGCCGGGCATGCGCCGCCTCGCGCAGCGCCAGGAAGAGCCGGATGTCCTGGTCCGGGACGTCCAGGCCCTCCCCGAAAGCGGCCACGTTGGCCGGCAGCAGCGCCATCTGCAGGTCAGCCAGCGGCACCCCGATGTCCGTCGAGCTGACCACTTCCTTGGCCAGCGCCCCGACGGCCTGGCCCAGCTGCATGCCGAACAGCGCCCCGCCCATGTTCTGCAACATGGAGGCGGCACCGCCCATCATGGACTTCATTTCCTCCGGCAGCTGCTCGCTGAGGGTGTTGGAGAGGGCGAATGCGATGCTGTTGGCCACCGGCTCGGTGAGCCGCTTCCAGGTCCCCAGCGTCTCCTCGACCCACTCCGCCCGGGACCAGGCGCGTCCGATCAGGCCGGTGCTGGGCAGATCGGTCACCGGATCCAGCCAGAGCTCGGCCAGCCGCAGCGCTTCGTCCACCTCCCGGGACTGCGCCGGGGTGACCGAGGGGTCGCCGCCGGAGGCGGCCTGCCGGGCATTGTCATGCGCCAGCTGCCAGTTCACCGGGCCCTCGCTCTGGCTGCCCATCACCGCCTGGACCTGGGCCATGAGCTGGGAGAGCATATTGGGGTCCTCGGGCAGGCCGGCTGCCTTGGCGAGTGCCGCCGGATCGATCCCCTCGATTCCCTTGCCGCCCATCAGATTCGCCAGCATCTCGGACAGCGGATCCTTGGGCGTGTCGTCATCATTATTTGCTGGGTTCGAAGTCATCTTCGGCCGTTCCTCGGTGGACTTGCGGATGTTCTTCACGCTACCGCCGCTCACCCGCCTTGTCTGCCCGCCGTCGTCGTCGTTCGCTGTAGGCAAAGTACGACGACGGCCGCCCCGCCTTCGCGGGTCACGCAAGGCAGGCGCACCGGGGCGCATTCACAGCTAAACCCGGCGGAGAACACGTAGGCTAGGGAGTCGAACCAGTCATGCGCCGGGGCTCCAGCTGCCGGGGGAGAGGTAGAGGTTTTGAGCGATCCGAGCACCCTGGCACGCCCGCAGCGACCCCGCGACGGCAGGTTCGCCGCGATGATCGTCTCCGGTGTGCTGGCCGTAGCCCTGTGCATTGTTGCGCTGACCCTCCCCGTTCCCTACGTCATCGAATCCCCCGGGCCCACCTTCAACACCCTGGGCCAGGACCACGGCAAGCCCGTCATCCAGGTCACCGGGCACGCCACCTACCCCGCCACCGGCAACCTGGATCTGGTCACCGTCTACGTCAGCGGCGGGCCCAACAGCAACGTCAATATCTTTGAGGCGTACCGGGCCTGGCTGGACCGCGCCGATTCGGTCTACCCCGAGGAACTGCTCTACCCGCCGGGCACCAGCCAGCAGGAAGTGAACTCGCAGAACGCCGTTGCCATGACCACCTCGCAGGAAAACGCGACGGCGGCCGCCCTCACCCAGCTGAAGATCCCGTACCAGAGCTCCCTGGCGGTGGCGGAGTTGCCCAAGGGGTCCGCCTCGGAGGGCAAGCTGAAACCGGACGATGTGCTGGTCTCCATCAATGGGCACGCCATCACGGATATCAAGGTGATCCAGGACGAGCTGGCCAGCGGCAAGGGCAGCCCGGTGACGGTGGAGGTCCGCCGCGGCGCAAGCACCGTCACCCAGTCGATCACTCCGCAAAAGAGTTCCGACGGCAAATACCTGCTGGGGATCGTTTTGGCGAACAAGTTCGCCTTCCCGTTCGACGTGAGCATTTCGCTGAGCAATGTCGGCGGCCCCAGCGCCGGCATGATGTTTGCGCTGGGCATCATCGATTCACTGACCCCGGGGGACCTGACCGGCGGTAAGCACTTTGCGGGCACCGGGACCATCGACCCGGCCGGCAACGTGGGGGCGATCGGCGGCATCGCACAGAAGATGATCGGTGCGCGCAGCAGCGGCGCCACAGTGTTCTTTGCCCCCGCCGCCAACTGCAACGACGTCGTCGGACACATCCCGGCCGGGCTGCAGGTGGTCAAGGTCTCCACCCTTTCGCAGGCCTACGCCGCCATCGGGCAGGTCGCCTCCGGCAAGGGCGGCTCCGGCCTGCCCAGCTGCACCGCGGGCTGAGCGGTCCCCGCGTCAGGCACAATGGCAGCAGAGGAACTAAGGGGCAGGACCGTTCGTGCCACTGGTAGTTCCGTTAGTTACAGGTAGTTCCAGAGCTTTCCAATCAGTTCCAGACAAGCAGAATCACTCCATTACGAGCTAAACATGAGGTAAGCGTGACTTCCCGTCCTGCCAGTTCGAACAGACCGACCACCCTGAGGCGGCGCCGCGGCCCGCTGCTGCCCACCATCATCATCGTGGTGGTCCTGGTGATCGGTTTTGTCTTCTTCGCCAACGTCTACACCGAGGTCCTCTGGTACAACCAGCTTGGCTACCTTGAAGTGTTCTGGCGGCAGAACTCCTCCCAGGTGCTGACCTTCGCGATCGGCTTCCTGATTATGGCCGGCGGCGTCTACGCCTCCATCCGGGTCGCCTACCGGGCCAGGCCGGTCTACGCGCCGGACAGCCAGCTGCAGGACAACCTGAACCGCTACCAGGCGCAGCTGGAACCGATCCGCAGGGTGGTCATGATCGGCGTTCCCGTCGTCTTCGGCCTGTTCGGCGGCAGCGCGGCCGCCGGGCAGTGGCAGAAGGTCCTGCTGTTCTTCTTCCAGGAACCCTTCGGCAAGGCCGACCCGCAGTTCGGCCTGGACATCAGCTTCTACACCAACACGCTGCCGTTCCTGGGCTTCGTGTCCGGGTTCCTGATCAGCGTCGTGATCATCT
The DNA here is from genome assembly GCA_035475875.1 of Micrococcaceae bacterium. Classification (GTDB taxonomy): domain Bacteria; phylum Actinomycetota; class Actinomycetes; order Actinomycetales; family Micrococcaceae; genus Arthrobacter_M. The sequence goes on along the minus strand of DATIMB010000317.1, from coordinate 4,483 downwards.
CCGCCATCGCCGGGCTGCTGACGCATTATCTGTACGGCGCCATCCGGCTGCAGGAACACGGGCTGTTCACCAGCCGCGCCGCGCAGATCCACCTGGCCATCCTGGCCGCGGTGTTCCTGCTGCTGCTGGGCCTGAATTTCTGGCTGGACAGGTATTCCACGCTGCAGGACAACGGCGGCCTGCGCACCGGCGCCCTGTACACCGACGTCAACGCGGTGATCCCCACCAAGGCGATCCTCGCCGTCGCCTCCGTCATCGTGGCCATACTGTTCATCGTCTCCGCGGCGATCGGCCGCTGGCGGCTGCCCATCATCGGCACGGCGATGCTGATCATCACCTCCATCCTGGCCGGCGGCATCTACCCGTGGGCCATCGAGCAGTTCCAGGTCCGGCCCTCCGAGCAGTCGCTTGAGTCCCAGTACATCCAGCGCAACATCAACATGACGCGGAGCGCCTACGGGCTCGACGACGTCGACGTCACCGCCTACAACGCAACGACGGACGCCACCCAGGGGGCGCTGCGCCAGGATGCGCAGACGACGGCGAACATCCGGCTGCTGGACCCGAATCTGATCTCCTCCACCTTCGGCCAGCTGGAACAGTACCGTCCGTACTACAAGTTCCCCACCACCTTGAACGTGGACCGCTACACCGTTGACGGCAAGGTCCAGGACACCGTGATCGCCGTCCGTGAACTGAACCAGGACGGCATCCCGGCCGCCCAGCAGACCTGGTACAACCAGCACCTGGTCTACACGCACGGCTACGGCGTGGTGGCCGCCTACGGCAACACCGCCACCGTGGACGGCAAACCGGTGTTCATGGAGTCCGGTGTCCCTTCCACCGGCGTCCTCGGCTCCGATACCAGCTACCAGCCGAGGATCTATTTCGGCCAGAACTCACCGGACTATTCGATTGTGGGCGGGGGGGCCGGCGGCACCCACGTGGAACTGGACCGGCCGCAGAGCAGCAACGGCAGCGGCGACTCGCAGACCACCTTCACCGGCAACGGCGGCCCCAACGTGGGCAACTGGTTCAACCGGCTGATGTACGCGGTGAAGTTCCAGTCCTCGGACCTGCTGCTAACCAACGGTGTCAACGACCAGTCCCAGATCCTCTACAACCGCACCCCGGAGGAACGGGTCCAGAAGGTGGCCCCCTACCTGACCATTGACGGCAATCCGTATCCTGCCATCATCGACGGCCGGGTCAAGTGGATCGTGGACGGCTACACCACCAGTTCCGCGTACCCCTACTCGCAGCAGCAGCAGCTGGAGTCGGCCACCACCGACTCGCTGACCCAGCGCAGCGGCACCGGCGCACTGCCGAACAATTCCATCAACTACATCCGCAACTCAGTCAAGGCCACCGTCGACGCCTACGACGGGTCCGTGTCGCTGTACGCCTGGGACGCGCAGGACCCCATCCTGAAGGCATGGGAGAAGATCTTCCCGAGCACGGTCAAGCCCATCTCGGACATGTCCGGTGACCTGATGAGCCACATGCGCTACCCGGAGGACATGTTCAAGGTCCAGCGCGAACTGCTGGGCCGCTACCACGTGACGGATCCGGGTAAGTTCTACCAGAACACCGAGGCCTGGAGCATCCCCAACGACCCCACCGTCACCTCCACGGCGGTCAAGCAGCCGCCGTACTACCTCTCGCTGCAGATGCCGGGCCAGAAGGCCCCGGCGTTCTCGCTGACCACCTCGTTCATCCCGCAGTCCGTGGCCGGAACCGAATCCCGGAACGTGCTCTACGGCTTCATGGCCGCGGACGGGGACGCCGGCAACAAGAAGGGCGTCAAGGACCCGGGCTACGGCAAGCTCCGATTACTGGAGCTGCCCACGGACACCCAGGTTCCCGGCCCCGGCCAGGTGCAGAACACCTTCACCTCGGACCCATCCGTCTCCCAGCAGCTCAACGTGCTCCGGCTCGGCCAATCCACCGTGATCAACGGCAACCTGCTGACCCTTCCGGTGGGCGGCGGACTGCTCTACGTCCAGCCTGTGTACGTGAAGTCCAACGGTGAGACTTCCTACCCAACGTTGCAGCGCGTCCTGGTGGCTTTCGGCGACAAGATCGGCTACGCAGCGACCCTGAACGACGCTCTGGACCAGCTCTTCGGCGGCAATTCAGGCGCTGCTGCGGGAGACTCGCAGAAATCGGGCCAGCCGACGACGCCGCCTGGCTCCTCGGGGACCGGCGGCGCAGGCGGGACCGGCGGCACGCCCCAGCAGAACGCCACCGCGCAGGCGCAGTTGTCCCAGGCCCTGTCCAACGCCAGCCAGGCCATCAAGGACGGCCAAGCCGCCTTGGCCAAGGGCGACTTCGCCGGTTACGGGGATGCACAGAAGCGCCTCAGCGACGCCATTACCGCCGCCATGGCGGCGGAGGCCCAGCTGGGCACCGCCCCCGCCGCCCCGGGCGGGAGCTCCACAACCAGCCCCAGTCCGGCGCCGTCGCCGACAGCCACACCGTCCAAGTAGCTGGGGTCCCATCCCGGTCCGTTCCCAGCGGAACGGCCCGGGATGGGGTGCAGGGAACCGGTCGGAACCTGCCGGGAGACCCAGATCACCGGCTCCCGATTTGGCTCCCAGCCGCCGCCCGGGTAGAGTAATAAGTGCGACGCGGGGTGGAGCAGTTCGGTAGCTCGCTGGGCTCATAACCCAGAGGTCACAGGTTCAAATCCTGTCCCCGCAACCATGAAAGAGGCCCTGACCAGCGGAAACACCGGTCAGGGCCTCTAGCTTTTAAGTCCCGTTTCGGCCCAACCCGGCGTTTACCCAGCGGATTGGATGAGATGTTGCTAGTTGCCAAAGGCTTCCAGCACCCGTCGGTTGTCCGGTGCTTCGTGCGTTTTCTGCGCCCAGCACGGATGGGGGCGAGCGGGCCGCGTCTGTTCAACTGCCGTTCGACGACCGCCAAGATACCGATTGCGTGTCGCATCGTCGGCGTGATAATTTTTGGTGGTCGTGATCAATCTGTAGGAGGTGATACCCATGAACGCAGTATCCGCAATGGGTGTTCCCTGCAGTCCACGACTGCGCGACTGAGATAGTCGCCTCCGGGAGCGCCTGGTAACGCAATTCGCGAAGGATCGCTCCCATGAACACAACACCTATTTCAACTTTGAACGTAACTGCGACGACCGCTTCCGACCTGTCGCGGTCCCGGCAGGATCAGCTGCAGCTTGACGCCACAACGTGATGGGGCGCCGCGGGCGATCGAGCGCTGGTCCTGGGTGGCGGCGGTTCGACAGGCAACGCGTGGTTGATCGGCGTCATCGCCGGCCTGTTTGATGCCGGTCTGGATGTCACCTCAGCTGACCTGACTGTCGGGACGTCGGCGGGATCGACCGCCGCGGCTCAGATAGCTGGTGCGACTCCGACCGAGCTGTTTGCTGCCATCCTTGATGCGCCGGCCCAGCAACGGTCCGGTCCGGTCGGATCCGGCCCGCGGCGCGCACCGGGCAGGCCGGTGGTGAATCAGCTGGAGAGAATCAAAAAGATCATCGCCTCCGCTGAGGATGTGGCTGACATGCGCCGCCGGCTGGGCGCGGCGGCGCTCGAGATGGATTCGGCGTCGGACGGCTCCTGGTCCGTACAATGGCTCACCACCGTCGCCGCCCGGCTGCCCAGTCAGCATTGGCCGGAACGAAGGGTGCTCATCACGGCGGTCGATGCCCGTACCGGCGAACCTGCCGTGTTCGACCGCCACAGCGGAGTCGGGCTGGCGGACGCCATTGCCGCCAGTTGTTCCAGCGGGCTTCCCTACAGGATCGGGGACAAGCGATACCTCGACGGCGGCTACCGGGCCAACGCCGAGAATGCCGATCTGGCAGCCGGATACGAGCGGGTCCTGGTGCTCTCGCCCTTCGGCGGCAGATCCCTGCAACCGAAGGAGTGGGGCATGCATCTGGCCACGCAACTCGACGAACTGCGCAATGGCGGCAGCAGAGTCGCGGCGATCTACCCGGAGAGCAGCTCCGAGCACCTGTTCGGTCCCAATGGAATGGACCTGTCACTGCGACCGCCCGCTGCCCGAGCCGGTTACGAGCAAGGCACAGCTCTTGCCGAGAAGCTCGCCGAATTCTGGAGCTAACGCCTCCGAAATCAGTCGACTAGGTATAGCGGTCGTTCCCTCGCAGCTCGGAGGTCGCATGCCTTTCCCGCAGCCTCAGGAGGACGTCAGTCAGTGCCAGAGGCCGAGAGTGAACCCAGCGATGACGGTGGAGAGCAGGTAGGAAGCAGTGGGCGACTAGTCCGACGGGGATGATTTTCAGCCAATGTTTTCACAGTGGGATGTCCTTGCCTAGTGACAGGCCGTCGAGGGTCAGCATGACGGTAGCTAGGGACAGGAAATCAATGGACTTGACCATCGGGTTGAGGGGGCCCGAGCCGAAGAAACAGGGGCTGGAAACGTATCCACCGATTGTCTCGATTGTCGTGATATACACGGCGGCCTAAACCGAAGTTACGTT
>DATIMB010000316.1:0-2738 GCA_035475875.1 Micrococcaceae bacterium | reverse complement strand
CGTCGGCAATGCCTACCTGGCGCAGGCGCTGAAGAACCTGCGGGTGCACCTGGTCCGTGTCCGGCGGATGGCCAAGGACAACCCGGACCGGCTGCTGGAAGCCTCGCGCGAGCATGCCACCATCGCCGGGGCCATCGCCGTCGGCAATCCCACCCTGGCAGCCGCGGCCACCACCGTCCACCTGAGCAAGAGCCTCGAACACCTGCTCGCCAGCCACTGAAAGCTTCACCGAAAGGAAGCCGATGACCATCCAACATCACGTCCGCGTCTACAAGAGCGAGGAAACCCTGGCCCGGAAGGACCAGCTGGCTTACAGGATCGCCCAGGTTGCCGCCGATCCGGTAGCCGTATCGGAGGAGGTCACTGCGATGGTGATCAACCGGATCATCGACAACGCCGCGGTCGCCGTCGCCTCGCTGAACCGCGCCCCGATTGTGGCCGCGCGGGCCCAGGCGCTGGCCCATCTGGTGCCCGCCACCCCGGAAACCGGCAGCGGCGGTTTCACCGGCAAGGGCTCCTGCCTCTACGGCATCGGCGAGCGCGTCTCCCCGGAATGGGCGGCCTGGGCCAACGGCGTCGCCGTCCGCGAGCTGGACTACCACGACACCTTCCTCTCCGCAGAGTACTCGCACCCGGGGGATAACATTCCGCCGATCCTGGCGGTGGCCCAGCACGTGGGCAGTACCGGAGCGGATCTGGTCCGCGGCATCGCCACCGGGTATGAGATCCAGGTGGATCTGGTCAAGGCCATCAGTCTGCACAAGCACAAGATCGATCACGTGGCCCATCTGGGACCCTCCGCTGCCGCCGGGATCGGCACCCTGCTGGGCCTGGACGTGGACACCATCTTCCAGGCCGTGGGGCAGGCTTTGCATACGACGACGGCGACGCGCCAGTCCCGCAAGGGCGAGATCTCCACCTGGAAGGCGCATGCCCCGGCGTTCGCCGGGAAGATGGCCGTGGAGGCGGTGGACCGGGCGATGCGCGGCCAGACCTCCCCCACTCCGATCTATGAGGGCGAGGACGGGGTGATCGCCTGGCTGCTGGACGGCCCGGACGCCTCCTACGAGGTCCCGTTGCCAGCCGAGGGTGAGGCCAAACGGGCCATCCTGGACACCTACACCAAGGAACACTCCGCCGAATACCAGGCGCAGGCCTGGATCGACCTGGCCCGGAAACTGCACGGGAAATACCCGCAGCTGGCGGACCCGGACCAGGTGGCCAGCATCGTGATCCACACCAGCCACCACACCCATTACGTGATCGGCTCGGGCGCCAACGATCCGCAGAAGTACGACCCCACCGCCTCACGTGAAACCCTGGACCACTCCATCCCGTACATTTTCACCGTCGCCCTGCAGGACGGTGCCTGGCACCATGTTGCCTCCTACGCCCCACAGCGGGCCGGCCGGCCGGACACGGTCGAGCTGTGGCACAAGGTCAGCACGCAGGAGGATCCGGAATGGACCCGCCGCTACCACTCCCTGGACCCGCAGGAAAAGGCCTTCGGCGGCCGGGTGGAAATCACCATGGCCGACGGAACCACCATCACGGACGAGATTGCCGTCGCCGATGCACACCCGCTGGGCGCCAGGCCCTTTGCCCGCGAACAGTACATCAACAAGCTCCGCACCCTGGCCGCCGGCGACGACGGGCAGCGGCTGGTCGAGGAGGCGGAAATCGACCGCTTCCTCGATACCGTGCAGCGCCTGCCCGAACTTGGCGCAGGCGAACTGGACGGGCTGAACATTCACGCCGCCGCGGGAGTCATCAACCTTGCCGCTGCACCGAAGGGACTGTTCTGATGCTCTACGCCAAGACCACCGCCGCGCAGAAGCGGCTGAACCTCCGGCAGGCGCTGGCCTCCGGCAGGCTGCTGCAGTTCCCGGGCGCCTTCAACCCGCTTTCCGCCACGCTGATCCAGGACAAAGGGTTCGACGGCGTCTACATCTCCGGCGCGGTGCTCGCCGCCGACCTCGGGTTGCCGGATATCGGCCTGACCACCCTGACCGAGGTAGCCGGCCGGGCCAAACAGATCGCCCGAATGACGGACCTACCCGCCATCGTCGATGCGGACACTGGCTTCGGCGAGCCGATGAACGTGGCCCGCACCGTGCAGGAATTCGAGGACGCCGGACTGGCCGGCTGCCACATCGAGGACCAAATCAACCCGAAACGCTGCGGGCACCTGGACGGCAAGGCCGTCGTCGACCTGGACACCGCAGCCAAACGACTGCGGGCCGCCGCCGACGCCCGCCGCGATCCCAACTTCCTGCTGATGGCCCGCACCGACATCCGCGCCGTGGAAGGACTGCAGGCCGCCATCGACCGCGCCAAGGCCCTGGTCGACGCCGGTGCGGACGCCATCTTCCCCGAAGCCATGCGCGACCTGGGCGAATTCGAGGCCATCCGCAAAGCCGTGGACGTGCCCGTCCTGGCCAACATGACCGAGTTCGGCAAAAGCGAGCTCTTCACCGCCGAGCAGCTGGCCTCCATCGGGGTCAACATGGTCATCTACCCCGTCACGCTGCTGCGCAGCGCAATGGGCGCGGCCGAGCGTACGCTGGAGACAATCCGCGCAACCGGATCCCAGCAACCCGCGGTAGAGACGATGCAGAGCCGCGCGAGGCTGTATGAGCTGGTGGACTATGAGTCGTACAATCGCTTCGATACAGCTGTTTTCAATTTCACCGTTCCCGGAAGCCAGGAGCAGCCATGACAGCATCACCAGAAACCAC
>DATIMB010000315.1:0-4470 GCA_035475875.1 Micrococcaceae bacterium | reverse complement strand
GGTCCGCGCAGGCTGAGGGCAGCGAACAGGACCGCGGCCAGAAGCCACCAGAGCGAGCGCACCTGCAGCGGACGGAATTCGCGAGTAGGCACCGCCCGAGCCTATCAACGTCGTCGGCGGCTGACCGTCGCTGTACGGACGAGTTACACCGGAAGCGTCCGGGAGACGGAAAGTTCGGGGGCGGAGGCGAGGGTCTGATACACGACGCAATGGCGCTCGGTCAGGCGCAGAACGGCCCTCGGCGCGTAGCGAGCCGGAAACCTCGATTTCCAGGGAGGTGGCGACGGCGCCGAGGGCCACGTCGGCATGTCCATGCCCAGTCCGCCCTCCGGCGCGCCGGAATCCCCCGGCCGGAGCAGCGTGGGCAGTGGCGGTTAGGTCTGGTTGCTGAAGGCGGAGTCGAAGGACGCGGTGGAGGGGGAGAAGTTGAACTTCTTCAGCGCGGCCAGAGCCTCCGGGGCGCCCTGCAGCCGGTCCATGCCCGCGTCCTCCCATTCAATGGAGATCGGGCCGTCGTAGCCGATGGCGGTCAGCGCGCGGAAGGCGGATTCCCACGGCACGTCGCCGCGGCCTGCGGAGACGAAGTCCCAGCCGCGGCGGGGATCGCCCCAGGGCAGATGCGAACCCAGCACGGTGTTGCGCCCCGTCATCCGCAGCTTCGTGTCCTTGCAGTCCACGTGGTAGATCCGGTCTTTGAAGTCCCAGATGAAGGAGACCGGATCGATGCCCTGCCACATGAAGTGGGACGGGTCCCAGTTCAGCCCGAACGCCTGGCGGTGGCCGATGGCCTCCAGGGCCCGCACGGTGGTCCAGTAGTCGTAGGCGATTTCGGAGGGGTGTACCTCGTGGGCGAAGCGGACGCCGCATTCCTCGAAAACGTCCAGGATCGGGTTCCAGCGGTCCGCGAAGTCCTGGTAGCCGGCGTCGATCACGGATGCCGGGACGGGCGGGAACATGGCTACGTACTGCCAGATGGAGGAGCCGGTGAAGCCGACGACGGTGTCCACGCCCAGGGCCCGGGCCAATCTGGCGGTCTGCTTCATTTCTTCCGCCGCCCGGCCGCGCACGCCCTCCGGATCGCCGTCGCCCCAGACCCTGGACCCGACGATGTCCTTGTGCCGGAAGTCGATCGGGTCGTCGCAGACGGCCTGGCCCTTGAGGTGGTTGGAGATGGCCCAGACCTTGAGGCCGTATTTCTCCAGCACCGCGAGTTTGGAGTCCACATAACCGGGCTCGTCCCAGCGCCAGGAGTCCAGGTGGTCGCCGGAGACGGCGATTTCCAGCCCGTCGTAGCCCCAGCCGGAGGCCAGCCGGGCCACTTCCTCGAAGGGCAGGTCGGCCCACTGGCCGGTGAAGAGGGTATAGGGGCGGGGCATGCGGTGCGCTCCTTCTGTTGCTACGTAACGTGGACTGTAATGCTTTTGGCGGCGGCGGATTCCTCGACGGCGGCCAGCACGCTCTGGACCTGCAGCCCGTCTTCGAAGGAGGGCGACGGCGGCACCCCGGTAGCGATGGCGTGCAGGAAGTCGCGTGCTTGGTGCGTGAAGGCGTGTTCCCAGCCCAGGATATGGCCCTGCGGCCACCAGGCATCCAGATAGGGGTGCTCCGGTTCGGTGACGACGATCCGGCTGAAGCCCTGCCGGGCGGCGGGCACCGAGCCGTCCAGGAACTGCAGTTCGTTGAGCTTTTCCAGGTCGAAGGCCAGGCTTCCCTTGCTGCCATAGATCTCGATCTGCAGCGAGTTCTTCCGGCCCAGGGCCACCCGGGAAACCTCGATACTGGCCACCGCCCCACCGGAGAGGGACAGCGTGGCCCAGGCGGCGTCGTCGACCGTCACCGCCTCCGGACCGTCCGGGCCGGAACGCTGCGTCACGTAGGTGTGCATCCTGCCGGAGACCTCGCTGACCGTGGCGCCCAGCAGGTACTGGACCTGGTCTATGGCGTGGCTGGCAATGTCTCCCAGTGCCCCGGAGCCGGCCGTCTCCTTGCGCAGCCGCCAGGTCATCGGCGCCTGCGCGTCCGCCAGCCAGTCCTGCAGATAGGCGGCCCGGACCTGCCGGATGGTGCCCAGCCTGCCCTCCGCGATCAGCTCCCGGGCCAGCGCCAGGGCCGGCACCCGGCGGTAGGTGAAGCCGACCATGGACTGCACACCCGTAGCCCTGGCAGCCTGCGCCGCGGCGACCATGGACTGCGACTCGGCCAGCGAGTTGGCCAAAGGCTTTTCCACCAGCACGTGTTTTCCCGCCTGCAGTGCCGCGACGGCGATCTGTGCATGCAGCCAGCCGGGCGCGCAGATGTCCACGATGTCGATGTCATCGCGGGCAATGACCTGCCGCCAGTCGGTGGCCGATTCCGCCCAGCCGTAGCGGCTGGCAGCTTCCCTGACGGCGCCCGCGTCGCGGCCCACCAGTACCTTCTGCTCGACGGCGGGCACGTCAAAGTACGCGCCGACGTTGCGCCAGGCGTTGGAGTGCGCCTTGCCCATGAATGCGTAGCCGATGGCGGCAACGCCCAGCGGCCGGCTGGTCTTCTGCTCAGTCATGGCAGTGCCGCTCAGAGCGTCCGGGCGGTGGGATCCCAGTCCTCGGGCAGAGGCTCCGCGGCCTGCGCCCGGCTCTGCAGCGAGACGAATTCGCCGCTGTCGATGGAATCGGCAATCGAGACCATGGCATCGAGCACGTGGTAGGCCATTGACCCCTGGGCGCGGTGCGGGCGTCCGGCGCGGATGGCGCGGGCCATCTCCAGCACACCGGATCCGCGCGTGCTGGTGGCGCCGACGGCGGGGATGCGTTCCGGCTCGTCTGAGCCGAGGCGGGTGAGCAGGATGTCGCCGTCGAACATGTTCGGATCGGGCAGCGCGATGGTGGCTTCGGTGCCGGTGATCTCCACGAAACCGGCACGCTTGAGCGGTGAGTCGAAGCTGAAGATGCTCTGCGAGGATTCTCCGCCGGCAAACTGTGCGATCGCGCTGACGTGGGTGGGGACGGTGACGTCGAATTCCTCGCCCGCCCGGGGCCCGGAGCCGATCACCCGTGTGGCGCGGGACTTGGAGCTGAAGGCCGCCACCTTGGCGATGGAGCCGAAGGTCTGCACCAGCGTGGTCAGGTAGTACGGACCGATGTCGAACAGGGGCCCGGCGCCTTCCTGGAACAGGAACGCCGGGTTGGGGTGCCAGGACTCCGGGCCGGGGGACTGCATCAGGGTCAGTGCTGTCAAGGGAACGCCGATGTCACCGCGGGCAATGTGGCGCAGCCCGGTCTGCAGGCCCGCCCCGAGGAAGGTGTCCGGGGCGCATCCGAGCCGCAGTCCGGCCGCGTCCGCGGCCTTGAGCAGGGCCAGTCCGCTTTCCCGGTCGAGCGAGAAGGGTTTTTCGCTCCAGACGTGCTTGCCGGCACTGAGGGCCGCTGTCGCCACCTCCACGTGGGCGGCGGGGATGGTCAGGTTGACCACAATTTCGACGTCGGGATGGCCCAGTGCGGCGGCGACGCCGCCCGAGGCGGGGATGCCGAATTCCGCGGCGCGCTCGGCCGCCACCTGCTCGAAGATGTCCGCCACGACGTGCACCTTGACGTCGGGGAAGCTGGTCAGGTTGGCCAGGTATTCCTTGCTGATCACTCCGGCACCGATGACGGCGACGCCGACCGGTCCGGACTTGGCTGCGTGCTGCTGCCTCATTTCGCCGCTCCTGCCGACAGGTACGTGAAGCTGTCCGCGACGGCGTCGAAGATGTCGCCGCTGAAGTCGTCAAGTTCGACGACGGCGACCTCCAGTGCCGGGGCGGCGGCAAGGACATCCCAGATGGGCATCTTGCCGGAGCCGACGGCCACCTGGTCCTTGTCCTCCTTGGTCAGGGGACCGTCCTTGATGTGGATAAAGCGGACCCGCCCGCCCAGCCGCTTTAGCAGCGCCGCCGGATCCTCGCCACCGACCGCTGCCCAGTAGGTGTCCACTTCCAGCAGCACCTCGGGATCCAGGTGCTCGGCCAGCACCTCCAGCCCGGAGCGCCCGCCGAGCTGTGACTCCAGCTCGAATTCATGGTTGTGGTAGCCCACCCGGATCCCGTATTCGGCGCCTTTCTTGGCGGCCGCATTAAGGGCGGCGGCTGTTTCGGCGATGTCTGCTTCCGTGGTCCAGCGGCTGCGGTCTACGTGGGGATCAATCACGGTGCCGATGCCCAGCCGGCCGGCGGCCTCAAAGATCTTGTCCTGGTCTTCACGCAGCAGCGGAGCGTGACCGGAGGGGGCGGAGAGTCCGTTGGCGCTCAGGGCGGCGGCCAACTGATCCGCCGTGGCCACGAAGTTGTACGGTTCCACGGCTGTGTAGCCGATAGCGGCCACCCGCTCGATGGTTCCGGCTAGGTCGGACTCCAGCGGGCGGCGGAGCGTGTAGAGCTGAAGGGAGTAGGTCACATTTTCTCCTGGCGGTGGGTTTCGGAGTGCTTCGCTTTCAACCTAGGGGAACTTTTGACGG
>DATIMB010000314.1:0-2873 GCA_035475875.1 Micrococcaceae bacterium | reverse complement strand
GCGTTCCTGCTGGTGGCGGCCTATTCCGTCACCGACAAGCATGCGGCACCACAGCATGTGGTCTGGCTGCTTCCGCTGCTGGCGCTGGCCCGGCCGCGGTGGACCTCCGCGCTGCTCTGGCAGGCGGCGCAAATCCTGCAGTTCCTGGCCCTGCTGCTCTTCCTGGGCCGCCAGTTGGGCGATGGCAATGCCCAGCACGCGATCGACATGCCGTACTTTGTGCTGGCCGTAGCGTTGCAGATCCTGGCCACCCTGGCTGTGATGGGGCTGGTGGTGCGGGAGGTGCTGTGTCCGGAGTACGACGTCGTCCGCCGGGCAGGTGCCGACGATCCCCTTGCCGGGGCGTTTGGGTCTGCCGGGGCTGGGTTGGTGGCAACGGCCGGATCAATCCCGGGCGGGGCTCGGGTAGCGTTGGAACCCAACGGACCGACCACAGCGCAAGGAGAACCTCCCCGGTGAACGCCGAGCCCTACCGTTATGAAGAGCTGGACCGGAAGCGCTTCGATGAGCTGATCGATGCCCATCCCGACACCGTGGTTCCGCTGGAACAGACACCGCAATGGGCGGAGTTTGAACGCGAAACGGGCCGCCGACCGTTTGGCATTTTCGCTTATTTTGACGGCGCCCCTGCCGCGTCCCCGGCAGGGCAGGGCGGGACGCTGGTGGCGATTGCCAGTTATCTGCATTCCACCCGGCGCTTCCGGGAATCCATGGTTGTGGTGAACGGCCCGGTCTGGTTTGCAGACCGGACGCCGGCGGCTGAGCAGCGCTTGCTGGCCACGCTGCGGTCCCAGTTCGGCGCCGACCCACGGGTGGACCCGGTCTTCGTCCGGGTCCAGGTGGAGCATCCGCGGCCACCGGTGGCCAGGGCGCTGGAACCGGGCTGGTACGACCGGGAAATCGTGGTGGACCTGACCCAGGATGAAAAGGCCATGCTGGCCAGTTTCCGGCCCAATGCACGCCAGTCCATCCGCAAAGCGACCCGCGCCGGCGTGCAGGTGCGCACCATTGACCACGCCGAACGGGCGGAAGTCTTTAGCCGGGAGCTGTTCCCCATCATGGAGGAGACCGCAACCCGGGATGGCTTCTCCTCCTTCAACTCCGATTACTATCAGACGCTGCTGGAATCCCTGCGTGATTACACCGAACTGCTGGTGGCCTATCTGGACGATAAGGCGATCGCCTGGCTGATCACCACCGAGTACCGCGGTTACGCGGTCTATTATTTTGCCGCCAGCTCCGGCGAGGCGCGCCGGACCTTCGCGCCTTACCTGCTGCTCTGGGAAAGCTTCCGGATGCTCAAGGCGAACGGAAACCACAGTTGCGGCCTAACGGGCATTGTCAGCGAGACATATCCTTCCCTGGCCAACGTCACCACCTTCAAACGGAACTTTTCCAAGAACGTGGTGGAGTTGCCCACCACCTTTGACGTTCCGCTGAAGCCGTGGCGCTTCCGGGCCCTCTCGGCCGGGCTTCGGCTGCGCCGCGGGGGACCGGGCCTGCTGCGTACCGTGGTGTCCCGGGCCCGCGGACTGGCGACGACAGGCACCCGCCATGACTGACGCCGTCGTCGTCGGCTCCGGACCCAACGGCCTGGCCGCCGCGCTCACCCTGGCCCGCGCCGGGCTGAAGGTGCGGGTCTACGAAAAGGCGTCCACCCTGGGCGGCGGGACTCGGAGCGCGGAGCTCACGCTGCCCGGCTTCCTCAGCGACGTCTGCTCAGCGGTGCATCCAATGGCGCTGGCGTCGCCGTTCTTCCAGGCCTTCGGGCTGGACCGGCGGATCCGGCTGGCGGTGCCGGAAATCTCCTACGCGCACCCCCTGGACGGCGGCCGGGCCGGGATTGCCTACCGGGACCTCGACCGCACCGCCGCCGGATTGGGGCGCGACGGCGAGGCCTACCGCCGGCTGTTCGCCCCGGTGCTGCGGCTGCTGGACGGGGTCACCGACTTTACCCAGCACCAGCTGCTGCGCATGCCACGCAATCCACTTGCCGCTCTGGTTTACGGGCTGCGGACGCTGGAGCAGGGCAGCCCGCTGTGGAACCTGCGCTTCCGCGAGGACGTGGCCCCGGCCATGATTTCAGGTGTCAATGCGCACTCCATCGGCAAGATGCCGCGGCTCTCCACCGCTGGAGCCGGGATGCTGCTGGGCGCCCATGCCCATGCGCGCGGCTGGCCCGTTCCGCTGGGCGGTTCGCAGGCAATCGCGGACGCGATGGCCGCCGACCTGCTGGCACACGGCGGCGAGATCATCCTGGACACCACCATCTCCTCGCTGGCACAGGCCCGGGCAGAGACCGGTGCCCGGGCGGTACTGCTGGACGTCTCCGCGGCCGCCCTGGCCCGGATAGCCGGTCCGGAACTGCCTGCGGAGTATCTGCGCCGGCTGGCTGCCTTCAAGTACGGCAACGCGGTCTGCAAGGTGGACTTTGCGCTCTCCGGCCCGGTGCCCTGGGCAAATCCGGAACTGGCGATGGCGCCCACCCTGCATCTGGGCGGTTCCCGCGCAGCACTGGCCCGCTCCGAGGCGGAGGTGGCGGCCGGAAGGCACCCGGCCAATCCCTATGTGCTGGTCAGCCAACCCGGGCCGTATGACCCCGGCCGGGCTCCGGCCGGCAAGCAGGTGCTGTGGAGCTACACCCATGTTCCCGCCGGTTCCACCGTGGACATGGCCGAGGCGGTGACCAGCCAGATCGAACGGTTTGCCCCCGGTTTCCGGGATATAGTGCTGGCCCGGAACACCATCACCGCCCACGAGTACAGCCAGTACAACCCGAACTACGTCGGCGGGGACTTCAGTTCCGGAGCGGTGACGCTGCTGCAGCTGGTCAAGCGCCCGGTCATCTCGGCCAACCCGTGGCGCACCCCTGC
>DATIMB010000313.1:0-6184 GCA_035475875.1 Micrococcaceae bacterium | reverse complement strand
GGGGCGGCAACCGCAACCCGGGCAATGGTCAGGGCGGGGGTTCTGCGGTTTACTGAGGGTATCCCTATTGTGGCAGCGGAAAGAGGAAGATCCCATGAACGCAAGCCAGCTGATTTGGATCATCGTCATCATTGTTGTGATACTCATCATCATTGGCCTGGTGCTGTTCTTTGGCCGCCGGCGGAAGCTGGAGGCGGACCGGCACCGTGCCGGGGAAATGCGCCAGAAGGCGCAGGCCGATCAGCTTGACGCCCGGGAAAAAGAAGCCAAAGCCGCCCGGGCTGAGGCCGATGCAAAGCAGGCGGAGGTCAACGCCGAGCGGCTGCGCCGCGAAGCGGGCGACCGCACCGGCGACGCCCGGAGCGTCAGGGAGCGCGCCGACAAGCGGGTTCGGGACGCTGATGAGCTGGACCCGGATGTGGACACCAAGGCGCGGCGGAAGACGGAACAGGCGGGCAACGACGCCGCGGACGCCGACCGGCCGGGCAGCGCGCCATCGGGCAACGACGCCGAGGGCACCCGTGCGGCCGGGGAGCGCGACGATGCCCAGGCGCACGGCCGGCACGAGGAAGAGGGCTCGGAGCCGGACCGGGGACGCCCCGCCGATTCCTGAGGGAATCGCGTCGGCGTTGCAGGTTCACAGAATACGTCCAGCTGTTTCATTGCGCCTGCGCAATCATTGCGCCTAAACTCGTAAGCATGCTGAACAGTTCGCTTGAACCGTTCCCGCCCCATGTTCTGCGCGAGTATGCGATGCTCGCCGACGGGGTGCGTGCGGCCCTGCTCGGTCCGCGCGGCGATGTCGTCTGGATGTGCGCCCCGCAGTGGGACAGCGATGCGGTCTTCTCCGCCCTGCTGGGCGGACCCGGAATGTTCGGCGTTACGCCCACCGACACGCACAGCGTCTGGGGCGGGCGGTATGAGGACGGCACGCTGATCTGGCGCAGCCGCTGGATCACCACGAACAGCGTTATAGAGTGCCGCGAGGCGCTGGTCTACCCGGGGGACCGGGACCGGGCTGTCATCCTGCGCCGGATCAGCGCGGTCCGGGGAACGGCGTCCGTGCGCGTGGTGCTGGACGCCAGGGCCAACTTCGGCCGGCACAAGATGGCCGGCCTGAAGTGCCAGGACGGGATCTGGACCGCCAAAACTGGTCAGCTCCGGGTCCGGCTTACCGGGCTTCCTGAGGCAAAGGCCGCAGCGGGGGTCCTGCAGCAGGAGTTGGAACTGCGCGAGGGCGATAAGTATGACCTGATCCTGGAGATTTCCTCTGCCCAGCTCCCGGACCGTCTGGTGGACCCGAATGTGGCCTGGACAGCGACGGACTACGCCTGGAAACTCGCGGTCCCGCAGATGCACAACACGATCGCCGCCGATGACGCCCGGCAGTCCTACGCCATCCTGCGCGGCATGACCGGAGAGGGTGGGGCCATGGTGGCGGCCTGCACCATGGGCCTGCCGGAACGTGCCAATGAAAAACGCAACTATGACTATCGTTATGCGTGGATCCGGGACCAGTGCTTTGCCGGCCAGGCGGTGGCCGCCTGCGGGGCCTTCGGACTGCTGGATGATGCCGTCGGTTTTGTTGCCGCACGGCTGCTCGATGACGGCGCCCAGCTGAAGCCTGCCTATCGGGTCGACGGCGGCCGGGTCCCGGATGAGCACGACGTCGGCCTGCCGGGCTATCCCGGCGGCTCCGGCAAGGCGGGCAACTGGGTCAACGAGCAGTTCCAGCTGGACATTTTCGGTGAATCGCTGCTGCTCTTCGCCGCCGCCTCGGCGCGCGACCGGCTGGACCTGGAGCACTGGAAGGCGGTGGAAACCTGCATCGGCGCCATTGAACAGCGCTGGGGCGAGCCGGACGCAGGCATCTGGGAACTGCACAACGACCGCTGGGCGCACTCCCGGCTGATGTGTTCGGCGGGATTGCGCGCCATCGCCCGGCAGGCGCCCACCACTCAGGGTGCGCAGTGGGTTTCGCTGGCGGATGCCATCGTCGCGGACGTGACGAACGACTGCCTGCATCCGACCGGCCGGTGGCAGCGCGCACCGGATGACGACCGCGTGGATGCGGCGCTGCTGCTGCCGGTGGTCCGCGGTGCGCTGGCACATGACGATCCCCGGTCTGTCGCAACCGTCGCGGCGATCCACCAGGATCTTGGCCGCGAGGGCTACCTGTACCGGTTCAGCCAGGATGCGCGCCCGCTGCGGGACTCGGAAGGGGCCTTCCTGCTCTGCGGGTTCAATATGGCGATGGCGCTGCACCTCCACGGCCGGACGACAGAGGCCGCACGCTGGTTTGAACGGAACCGGGCGGCCTGCGGATCCCCGGGCCTCTACACCGAGGAATACGACATCGAACAGCGGCAGCTGCGCGGGAACTTTCCGCAGGCCTTTGTCCACGCCGCCATGCTCGAGTCCTCCCGCCGGCTGGCCGACGAACCGTTCCCCAGCCACAGTTTGAGCAGTTGAACAGCAACCAAAGCGATGGCCAGGAGCTGGGGACAGGCCAGGACAAGGAGCAGGAATGAACGAAAGCAGCAGCAACGCAAATGGGCAGGTCGTCGTGGTCACCGGCGCCAGTGCCGGGATCGGCCGGGCCACCGCCATCGCCTTCGGCGCCCGCGGCGCCTCGGTGGCCCTGCTGGCCAGAGGTGGCGCCGGGCTGGACGGCGCGG
This sequence comes from Micrococcaceae bacterium, assembly GCA_035475875.1. GTDB lineage: Bacteria > Actinomycetota > Actinomycetes > Actinomycetales > Micrococcaceae > Arthrobacter_M. Next base: position 3,506 of record DATIMB010000313.1, on the reverse strand, counting down.
CAGCTGAGGTGCAGGCTGCCGGAGGCCGCGCGCTCCCTGTGCCGGTCGACGTCGCCGATTCCGAGCGGCTGGAGGCCGCCGCCGAGCAGGTGGAGCAGGAACTGGGACCCATCGACGTCTGGGTCAACGTGGCCTTCACCTCTGTTTTTGCCCCCTTCACCGAAATCCAGCCGGAGGAGTTCAAGCGCGTCACCGAGGTCAGTTACCTGGGCTTCGTCTACGGAACCATGGCCGCGCTCAAACGTATGCGCCCGCGCGACCGGGGAACCATAGTGCAGGTCGGTTCGGCGCTGGCCTACCGCGGCATTCCGCTGCAGTCCGCCTACTGCGGCGCCAAGCACGCCATCCAGGGCTTCAACGAGTCGCTGCGCTGCGAACTGCTGCACGACGGCAGCGGCATCCGGAACACCATGGTGCAAATGCCGGCGGTCAATACCCCGCAGTTCAGCTGGGTGCTCTCCCGGCTGCCGAACAAGGCCCAGCCGGTACCGCCCATCTACCAACCCGAGGTGGCGGCCCGCGGCGTCCTGTACGCCGCGGACCACCCGCAGCGGCGCGAATACTGGGTGGGCGGCAGCACCATGGGCACCCTGGCCATCAACGCCGTGGCACCCGGGCTGCTGGACTGGTACCTGTCCAAGACCGGGTACAAGTCGCAGCAGACGGGCCAGCGGCGGGATCCGGACCAGCCCGTCAACCTCTGGGAACCGGCCGACGCCGACCGCGACTTCGGCACGCACGGGACCTTTGACTCCCGCTCCACCGCACGCAGCCTGCAGCTGTGGGCCTCGCAGCATCACGGGGCGGTTTACGGACTCTCGGGTGCGGCGGCGGCGGGCGTGGCGGCCTGCGGCGCCAAGCTGGTGGGATGGCTGGCGCGGCGATGAGGGTCCTGCAAGCCTTCCGCGCCGGTTATGGCCTCTGCCAGCTCTCCGAACCCACCCTGCTGGCCGACCGGGTGCTGGCCCTGCGGCTGGATGGCCCCGCCCAGATGGTGGTGCGTGTGCTGGGCGGCCGGCACCTGCTGCAGGCGGCACTGGTTGGCGGCAGCCCGTACGGCCGCCGGTCCGGGTTGCTGCACGGAGCAGCAGCCACGGTGGATCTCCTGCACGCGGCCAGCATGGTGCTGCTGGCCGCAGTTGATGAACGACGGCGGAAGGCAGCTGCGCTGGATGCGGCCGTTGCGGGGGTATTCGGCGCGGCAGAGATACGCGCCGCCCTGTGCGCCGGGCGGAGGGCGGCGCGGTGAAGTACCGGGATTTTCCCCACGAGGCTGCGTGGAGTCACTCCTCGTACGGTAATGCTGCGTACGGTCACGCTCCGGGGGGTCACTCCTCGTACGGTAATGCTACGTACGGTCACGCTCCGGGGGGTCAGGCTGCGTCCGGTCAGGCTCCGTCGAGCAGTGCGGACCGGCCGTCGTCGGACCCGATGTCCCCGGCAGCCTCGGCGAAGGCGTTCAGTGCCTCCGCGAGGTTTTTGCGCGTCCCGGAGGGAAGCCGGCGCACCACCTCGGCAATGGCCGTACGTCGGTGCTCCATCACCTGCGCCACCAACTCCTCCCCGCGCGGGCTGAGCGTCAGCTGCAGGTACCGGCGGTCGCGCTGGTCTTCGCTGCGCTCGATCAGCCCGGCGTTGACCAGCCGCTCACAGGTGCGGGTCGCATTGGACGGATGCACCTTCAGGTCGGCGGCAATGGCACCGGGATTCTGGGGGCCGCGGGAGGAGATGAGGACCAGCACGCGTAGCTGCGGGGAGGTCACGATGTCCTCCACCTCGGCCACCGACTGGGCCACGACCGCCAGCAGCACGCGGGCTGCGCGCATCACGGGATCCACATGGTCCGCGGCTACGCCATTGTCCGTAGGTTCTTTCCTGGCTGGACCGCTCACATTATCGAGTATCCGTCCCTCAGTTGCGCGAATGCAATATTTGCGCCCAATCAATTATTGCTCCAACGAGTGGTGGAGGACCACATGATGAGGAAAACCCATAATCCGGAGACGGCCGCTGAGGCGGCACTGCAGGGAATCGACCGGATGGTGCGCAACGTGGAGACCGGACGTTTCGAACGGTCCCTTTCCGGGCTGACAGCCATCGGGGCGCTTGTCACCGCCGGGGAGATCTTTTTTGAGCACGACAAGGCAAGCTTTGGCGACAAGTGGATGTGGGTGCCGGTGGCTCTTGGGCCGGTAGGTGCCGCCGCGGGCGTTGCCGGGTTCTTCAGCAAGCGGATGGCCAAGACCGCCCTGCCGCTGGCATCGGCGGTGATTGTGGCCAACGGGCTGCAGGGTACCTACCTGCACGCCAGGGGCATCGCGCAGAAGCCGGGCGGATTCAATAATCTGCGCTACAACATGGAGATGGGTCCGCCGCTGCTGGCGCCGCTGCTGATGACCCTGGTGGGTGGAATGGGGCTGCTGGCCGCGGTGCTGAGGAGGGAAAAGTGAGTAGGCTTCCGCTTCCTGAACGCGACGGCGGCGGCCGGTTCCCCGGCTTCGATTCCGCGTCCCAGTCCAAGCACTGGGACGCGGCAACCCAGTCGGTGGTCATGGCCCGGCTGGGCCTGCCAGTGGATGTCCGGTTCTTCACCCCCGGGGAGGAGGCCGCCGCCCGTGCGCTGCTGGACCAGCTGCTGGACCAGCGCGGTGAACCCCGGGTCCCGGTGGTGCATCTGGTGGACGCCAGGCTGGCCGAGCAGCAGACCGACGGCTGGCACTACGACGACATGCCGATCGACGGGCAGGCCTGGAGGGATACGCTGGCGGCCCTCGACGAGGACGCGCGGGCCGGGTACGGCTGCATCTTCGCGGAGGCGGATCTGGAGGACCAGGAGGCCATGCTGCGCGCCATCCAGGAACGCGGCATGGAACCCTGGCACGGCATTCCGGCAGCGCACGTCTGGAGTCTGTGGACCCGGTACGCCTGCACCGCCTTCTATTCCCATCCGTGGGCCTGGGACGAGATCGGCTTTGCCGGGCCGGCCTACCCGCGCGGCTACAAGAACCTCGGCATTGACGCGCTGGAACCCTTCGAGGTCCGCGACGCCAGGCCCGGGGCCGATCCGCTGCGGGCGGAGAAGGAAAAGGGGCGGGCATGAGCAAGCTGCGCGAACGCAACGAGTCCGCCTGGCTGCTGCCGCCGACGCCGGGAATTGACTACCGGCTGCGGAACGAGATGCGCCGGTTCGCCCCGGAGGAGGAGGTGGACATCGCCATTGTCGGGTGCGGTGCGGGCGGTTCCACGCTGCTCCAGCGCCTGGCCCGGGCGGGCTGGCGGGCCCTGGCCCTGGACGCCGGACCGTTCTGGGACCCGGAACGGGACTGGGTCAGCGACGAGGCCGGATCGCACCAGCTGTACTGGACCGAACCGCGGGAGATCTCCGGCGACGACCCGGTCCCGCTGGGATCCAATAACTCGGGACGCGGAGTGGGCGGATCGATGGTGCACTACGCCGGCTACACGCCCCGGTTCCACCCCAGCGACTTCCGCACCTACAGCACCGA
>DATIMB010000312.1:0-6683 GCA_035475875.1 Micrococcaceae bacterium | reverse complement strand
GGGTCCAGCTGGTGCCGGCATCCTCCGTGCGGTGGACGGCGAGCTTGCCTTCCGGCGGGATCCGCGCACCGTCGGCCTTCAGCGGGATCACCCAGGCGGTGCCGGAGCGCCGGGGATGGGTCATCATCACGAAGCCGAAGTCCGCCGGCAGTCCTTCTGCGATCGAGTTCCAGCTGTCACCGTTGTCGTCAGAGCGGTACACGCCGTGGTGGTTCTGGGCGAAGAGCCGGCTGTCCACCTCCGGGTCGCGGGCGATCTTGTGCACGCACTGGCCAAACTCCGGATTAGGATCCGGCATGAAGTAGGCCGAGATGCCGTGGTTGCGCGCCTCCCAGGATTCACCACCGTCGGTGCTGCGGTATACCCCGCCGGTGCTCATCGCCACGTGCACCGTGTTCTCATCTGCCGGGCTGGGCAGCACGGTGTGGGCGGCTGCCCCGCCGTAGCCGGCACCCCATTGGGTGCGGTGCGGGTGGTCCCACAGTCCGCGGTTGAACTCAAAGTGCTCCCCGCCGTCAGTGGACTTCCAGACCGAGATCGGTTCGCAGCCGGCCCACACAACGCCAGGGCGCTCCGCAGAATCCGGCTGGATCTGCCAGACGCGTTCCAGTGCGGCGCCGGTATCCTCGGGAAAGGTGATGGCACCCTGCTCCGGCTCCGTCCAGGTCTCGCCCAGATCGTCCGAATGCACCACCGTGGGACCCCAGTGCTCGGAGCGCACGCCCACCATGATGCGGGTCCGCCCGCCGCGGGTATCGATGCCGATGCTGGGGATCTCGTTCATAAAGAAATGCGGACCGGTGAAACTCCAGTTTTTCCGGTCCTGGCTGCTGCCCAGCCACATGCCCTTTTTGGTGCCGATCGCTAAAACCACAGTTTCCGGGTTTGCCATGCCCCTATTCGACCATCACCGCGCCGATGCCGCAATGGTTAAATTTCCCACCTCTTCGACCGTTCAGCAGGCCATCCTCACCCGGCGCCGAAGCGGACGGCTGCCCGGGCCTTTGCCTTGACCACCTCATCCTCCCGGCTGCGGGCCGGGGCATGAGTGACCAGAGAGTCCAGCAGCCGCTGGGTGGTCTGGGCTATCTCCCGGACGGCCAATTCGAACGCTTCCTCGTTGGCCTTGGAGGGTTTCGTACTGCCGCTGACCTTGCGCACGTACTGCAGCGCAGCGGCATCCACCTCGGCGGTGGTCGCCCGCGGTTCAAAGTTGTACAGGGTCCGGATGTTTCGGCACATGGTCACATGGTAGGCCCCCCGCTCAGCCCATGACCATGCCCCCGAGACTCGCCTCAGGTGCTGATATCCATATCCAAGGTGACACCGGTGGCCAATGACGACGCGTCGCCCGGCAGGAACAGGCCCAGCTTCTTCTGGTTCGTTGAAAGTGGAGCTCTGCCCCTTGAACGTTGGGTTTAAGGGGCATACCTCCACACTCAACGGGAGGGGTTACAGGCGGGCGGCGGTGAGGGGCTCGACGTCGTTGGGGTGGTCGAGTTCCGGATGTGCCGGCCCGCGCAGCTCGTCAAGGCGGACCAGGACGACTCCGCCGATGATCAGCAGGCCGCCCAACAGCTGCACCGGACCGGGCAGTTCGCCCAGCAGCAGCCAGGCCCAAACCACGGCGAACAGCACCTCGAACAGCGCCACGAAGGACGCCACCTTGGAGCCGAGTCCGCGGGTGGCGATGATGCCGGCAACATAGGCAAAGACGGTGGTGACCAGGACCAGGCCAAGGATCGGCATCAGCCAGCTGACCTGGTGGCCGGCGAAGAGGGCATCGCGGGCGGAGAAGACCAGCGGCATTACCCCGGCCGCCCCGAGTCCGAAGATCAGCCCGGCACCCACCAGCATGCCGCCGCCGGCCATCAGGACCGGCGGGACGTTGTCGTCGGCGCGGGCGGACATGATGAAGAACGCGGCCGAGCAGACCGCCGCGGCCAGGCCCCAGAGCACGCCTTCGACGTCCAGCTTCTGCGATCCGGCCAGATCCAGCACCAGCAGGAGTCCGCCCATGGCGCAAAGTCCGCCCAGGATGGTCAGCAGCCGCGGGTGCTGGCGGGTGCGCAGCCAGGCCCAGCAGACCAGCAGCACGGGTGAGAGGTATTCCAGCAGCAGGGCCACCCCCACCGACAGGTGCTGGACGGCGTTGAAGTAGAACAGCTGGCACAGCGCGATGGGCACGATGCCGTACAGCGCTATCCGGGCCAGCGATCCACGGACGGTGGACCACTGGCGTACCAGGACCAGGACCACGGGCACCAGCAGGACGACGCCGGCGCCTCCGATGCGGACCGCGACGGCAGCGCCCGGGGACCAGCCGCTTTCAAAGAGCGATTTGGCGAAGGATCCCGAAAGGCCGAAGGCCGCTGCCGAGATCAAGGCAAACCACAATCCGGAAGTCCCGAAACGGTTGGACGTGGGGGCGGCGTTCATCAGGGCTCCGTGCAGGTGTAGTCGGGTGTTATCGATGTCATGAGCAAAACAAGTTATACTAGTGACAATACGTTCCGGAGCTGTCAGGAGTCAACGTGATCTTTACTAATGACACCGAACAGGCCCTTGCCTCCGTGGCGGCACTCATTAATACCGCCAGCGCGGATGGGGACACCATGGTCAGCGTGGCGGATCTGGATGGCTTCGTGGCCGAGCAGCAGTTCAGCGGTTCACGGACCCATGACGAGGCCGAGGTGCGCTCGATCCGGCGGCTGCGGACCAAGCTGCGCGAGATCTGGACCGCGCCCGAAGATGAGGCCGCCCGGCTGACCAACCTGCTGCTCGCCGACGCCAGGGCCCTGCCCCAGCTGGTTAAGCATGACCAGTGGGACTGGCACCTTCACGCCACCACCCCGGAGGCGCCGCTGGACCAACGGATGGGGACCGAGGCGGCGATGGCGTTCGTGGATGTGATCCGGGCCAAGGAACTCGAACGCCTGCGGGTCTGCGCGGCCGAGGACTGCCAGGCAGTGGTGATCGACCTGTCCAAGAACCGGTCACGGCGCTTCTGCGACACGGGCAACTGCGCCAACCGGACCCATGTCGCGGCCTACCGGCGCCGGAAGGCGCTGGCCTGAGCCGGCCGACGACGACGCGAGCCGGCCGCCGTCGTCCGCCCAAAAAACTACTTCATGGTGCCGGCGGAGACCGAGCCCTGCAGCTGGCGCTGGAAGATGACGTAGACAATCAGCACCGGCACCACCGTCACGGTCACCGCCGCGAAGAGCGCGCCGAAGTCCACCGCGTAGCCCATCTGGCCGGCAAACGCCGCCAGCCCCTGGGACAGCACGCGCGGCCCGGCGGCGTTGATGGAAACCGGGATCAGGAACTGGTTCCACAGTCCCAGGAAGTTGAAGATGGCCACGGACGCCAGTCCCGGCTTGGCCATCGGCAGCATCACCTGGAAGAACGTCCGCCACTCCCCGGCGCCGTCGATCGCGGCCGCCTCGGTGATTTCATGCGGCAGGGTCTTGAAGAAGGAGAAGAGGAAGAACACGGTGAACGGCAGGGCGAAACCGACGTACGTGAGAATCAGGCCCGGCAGCGTGTTCAGCAGCCCGATGTTCCGCAGGATGAAGAACAGCGGGACCATGGCCAAAAAGATCGGGAACGTCAGCCCGGCCAGCAGCAGGTAGTAGATGGCGCGGCTGCCCGGAAAGGTGTACCGCGCCAGCACGTAGGCACACATCGCGCCCAGGGTCATCACGATCACCAGTGCAAAGCCGACGACGACGACCGAGTTCAGGAAATAGCTGCCGATTCCCGCGCTGGTCCAGGCCCGGATGTAGTTGTCGAAGTGCCAGACCGAGGGCAGCGCGAACGGGGACGCGAAGATCTCGCTGGAGGACTTGAAGGAGGACATGAAGGTCCACAGCAGCGGCAGGATCACGATCAGGGACCAGATGGTCAGCGCGGTGTGCGAGACTGCGCCGACCACCTTGTCCCCCGGGGCCACCGCGGCCCGGCGCGGCTCGAAATGCAGGGACTTCCGGGGCACGGACTCAATTCGGGTTGCCATTACTGGGACACATCCTTACTGCCGCCGGTGAGCCGGTTGATCAGGAACACCAGTCCGGAGAAGATCAGCGTCATGACCGCCAGCACCACGCCCATGGCGCTGGCCAGGCCGAACTGGCCCTTGTTGAATGCCGTAAAGAACAGCTGCTGCGACATGACCAGGGTGGAGTTGTTGGGACCACCCCCCGAGTTCAGCGCGGCCATGTAGACGAAGGCGTCCAGCGCCAGGATGCCCATGTAGATGTAGGCGGTCTGGATGTTGTCCCGGATCAGCGGGATGGTGATGGAGACGGCGGTGCGGAACCGGCCGGCCCCGTCGATCCGGGCGGCCTCGAACAGTTCCGCGGGGATGCCCTTGATGCCGGCGACGAAGAGCACCATATAGAAGCCCACAAAGCTCCACACGATGACGAACATGGTGGCGATCATCGCCGTGCGCTCGTCGCCCAGCCACGGATAGGACTTGAACTGGTCCAGGCCCACGGAGGTCAGGATGCCATTGACCAGGCCGCTGGAGGGGTCGTAGATCTGTCCCCACATGATGCCGATCGCAATGGCCGGAATCGTGTAGGGGAAGAAGGAGATCACGCGGTAGAAACTGGAGTTGCGCAGCCCCTTGATCTGGCCCTTGTTGCTGCCGCCCACTGTGACCAGGGTGGCCAGGATCAGGGACAGGATAATGGTGACAATCGGCAGCACAATCACCAGCAGGATGTTGTTGCCCACGGCCTTCATGAAGGTGCCGTCGGAGAACAGCCTCTGGTAGTTGGAGATGCCAATGAAATTCATGTTGGGCGTGAAGCCGGACCAGTCGGTCAGGGAATAGTAGAACGCCTGGGCGAACGGCGAGATCACGAAGATCAGGTACATCGCCAGCGGTACGCCCAGGAACACCACCATGAAACTGACCTTGTCGAATGTCAGCCTTTTCCGGCGCCGCCGGGCAACGGCGGTCTTGCCGCGGCCCGGCTGCACATGGGTATCTACGGGGATCATTTCACTTCAATCTTCTTCACTGAACTGTCGTTGCGGACGTTGTCCGTGATCTTCTGCAGGGCCGCCGTCAGGGTGGGGACGTCGGACTTGCCGTCGAGGAAGGTGTTCCAGACCACCAGCATGTCCTTGTTCATGCCGTACAGGTCAATGAAGTTCCAGGTGTAGATCTTCGAACCCGCTGCGTCGAGCATCTTGGTCTGGGACACCAGTGCGATGGAACCGAAGCCGTCCGACGGCACGGTGCCCTTGATGATGGTCGGGGCCAGCTTGGTCTTGGCGAAGTTGGTGGCCGCGTCCTTGGAGAGCATGATCCGCAGCAGTTCCTTACCACCGGGCACGTTCTTTCCCTGCGACGGAACAATGTACGGCTCGCCGGCCGCGCTGTGCAGCGCCTCGTACGGGAACTTTCCGCCGGAGCTGAGGGCCGGAACCGGGGCCCCGGTCATCTTGAACCCGGCCTTGGTCTGGTCCTTCATCTCGTTTTCAATCCAGGACCCGGACGGGTAGAGCAGGGCGTCCTGCGCGTTGCTCCACTGCGCCTGCGCCGCCGTGAATTGGGTGCCGGAGCCGCCGGGTTTGAAGTAGCCGTTGGAGACGCACTTGCCCAGGGCGGTGAATACGCTCTGGATGGCCGGCTGCGACCAGCAGTCCGGCTTGAGGTTCTCCAGCGCCAGCCGGACGTCGTCGCCGGCTTCCTTGATGGCGGAGGCGATGGCCATTTCCTGGTAGTAGGTGGCCGCTTCCTTGCCCCACACAAAGAGGTACTTGCCCTTCTCCTTGGCCTTGGCCCCCAGCGCCAGTGCCTCGTCCCAGGTCTTGGGCACCGTCCAGCCGTTCTCGTCGAACAGGCTCGCGGAATACCAGATGGCGTAGACCGTGAGCACGTAGTTCAGCGCGGCCAGCTTGCCCTCGAATGTGCCAGGTGCCAATACGCCCTCGTAGAGGGTGTCCTTGATGACGGTACCCTCCAGGTTCTTGGCGCTGACGACGCTGGTCAGGTCCTCCAGCTGGGCCAGGATGGTGCTGAAACCAATGGCCTTGGCACCGGAGTTGTCGATCAGGTCCGGCGGGTTGCCGCCGACGAAGCGCGGCTGCAGTTCCTGGGAGATGTCCGTTGAGGGGGAAATCTTGGCCGTGGAACCGGAATGCACCGATTCGAACTTCTTGCCGGCAAAGTCCACATAGTCAATGCCGTAGCCGCCCTTGAAGATGACCGCATCCACTGTGGACTTATCCGCCATACCAAACGGGTTGGTGTCCGAGACGGCTCCGGTGGGGCCGGCGCCGGTGCCGCCCCCACCACCGCCGGCGCATGATGCCAGCGTGCCGCCCAGCGGGACCAGCACGGCCATGGCCAGAGCTCCGCGGAGGAAGCCGCGTCGTTCCAGTGGCTTGTTCTGAATGTTCATTGTTACTTACCTTCCTTTGGTGGAGCGATTGGTTGGTGATTGTCCCCCGGCGCTACCTCGGTGTATTGCTGAAGTTCTGACCAGTTATGCATCGCGTCGGATCCGGTTTTTGTATAGGTCTTCCAGTACTTGGTTGTGCTCATCGCCGCCCGGGATGTTCGCGGAAATGTAGATGGGCGGAACCTTCCCCGTGGCACCGATGCGCTCGGCCGTCCCTATGGTCAGCAGCTGGGCAATGAATGCTGCCGTGATCGAGGAAAC
>DATIMB010000311.1:0-11377 GCA_035475875.1 Micrococcaceae bacterium | reverse complement strand
ACGCTGTCGATTCTGGTGGTGGACCAGATCAGGCAAGGCTTTAATTCCGCGGCGGCGTTGTCCACCATCACCTTCCTGATCATCTTCATCGTGGCGTTCATCTTTGTCCGCTTCCTGGGCGCCAACGCCGTCCAGGCCGCATCAACATCCGGAAAGGGGAAGTGAGATGACTGCCTCGGCGCTGGACACCAAAACCTTCGACACCGCCCCCAAAACGGCGGCCCGGAACCGGGCCCGCTGGGCCAGTTCCCGGACCTATATCAGCGCGGGGCTGATCTTCATCTGGTGCCTGCTTCCCTTCTACTGGATGATTGTCACGGCCTTCCGCGACGTCGGCTACACCTTTGACCCCACACCGTTCTTCACACACGTGACCCTGGACAACTTCGCCACCGTGTTCTCGGAGAACCTGGGCAACCACTTCGCGAAAAACCTGCTGAACTCGCTGATCATCGGCGGCGTGACCACCCTCGTCGCCCTGATTGTCGGCGTCTTCGCGGCCTACGCGCTGTCCCGGCTGGAATTCCGTTTCAAGTTCCTGGTCCTGGGCTTCATCCTGGGGGCCTCGATGTTTCCCGGCGTTGCCCTGGTGACCCCGCTGTTCCAGCTCTTCACCAACCTGGGATGGTACGGCAGCTACCAGGCCATGATCATTCCGGACATCTCCTTCGTACTGCCGCTGACGGTCTATACGCTGACGTCCTTCTTCCGCGAGATGCCGTGGGAGTTGGAGGAGTCGGCCCGGATTGACGGCTGCACGCAGGGGCAGGCTTTCCGGAAGGTGATCATGCCGCTGGCGGCCCCGGCTGTCTTCACTACCGCCATCCTGGCGTTCATTGCGGCCTGGAACGAGTTCCTGATCGCCAGCCAGCTCTCCAACGACAGCACCAAACCTGTCACGGTGGCCATCGCGTCGTTTGCCGGGGCGCAGCCGCACCAGGAGCCGTATACCGCCGTCATGGCGGCAGGCACGGTGGTGACGATTCCGCTGGTGATCCTGGTGCTGATCTTCCAGCGCAAGATCGTCGCCGGGCTCACCGCGGGGGCGGTGAAATAATGCCGGACGGGACGCACGGGCTGGTTCGGCCGGAGCGGGTCAGCCGCCGGTCGGCTGAGGATTTCGATATCATCATCGGTTTCCTCGGCTTCTGGGCCGTCGTGCTGCTGGCGGTGACCGTCTGGATGGAGGTCACCGGGGCGCCCGCGCTCGGCTGGGCGCTGGGTCTGCTGGCCCTGCTGCTGGTGCTGTGGGGGATGCTGCGGCTACGCAAGCGGCTGCCGGCCCGCTCCACAACGCGAAGGGAATGACACGGTTCGCCGGCAGCCGGGGAGGGGAGGGGAAAGTGCATGTCAGTATCGGCGATGTTGCGGTGGCGGCGCACGTCTCCACGGCAACGGTTTCCCGGGCCATCCGCGGCCTGCCCCGGGTCAATCCGGCCACCCGTGCCAGGATCCTGGCCGTAGCGGAAGAGCTGGGGTACGTTGCCTCGCCGTCGGCCAGCGGACTGGCCACCGGGCGCACACGGACCATCGGCGTGGTGACCCCGTTCGTGGACCGCTGGTACTTTGCCCGGTCCATTGAAGGCCTGGACAAGGAACTGCGCAACAATTCCTACAACCTGCTGCTGTTCAGCCTGGGCGGCTACGGCCGGGACCGCGAGCGGCTGTTCAACCGGAACATGGTGCGCAAGCAGATCGACGCCCTGGTGGTGCTCTGCCTGGCCCTCACCCCGGGGGAGCTGGACCATCTGCACCGCACAGAGATCCCGCTGGTCGCGATGGGGGGTCCGGTCACCGGCTGCGCCAGTGTAAGGATCGACGACGGCCTGGCCGCCGCGGCGGCGACCCAGCACCTGATCGACCTTGGGCACCGCGACATCGGCCACCTGCACGGCGGGCAGGAGGACGAACTGAATTTCACCGTTCCCCGGCTGCGGACCATGGGCTTCGAGGAAACCCTGCTGCGTGCGGGCCTGCAGCCGAGGCCGCAGTGGCACGTGGCCGGCGACTACACCGTGGCCAACGGGGTCCGCGCGGCACGGCGGCTCTTTGATGCACCGGGTCCGCTGCCGACCGCCGTGTTCTGCGCCTCGGATGAGATGGCGCTGGGACTCCTCTTCGAGGCGCACCGGCGGGGGATCCGGGTGCCGGAGGACCTCTCCGTGATAGGGATTGACGACCACGAATTCTCCGATGCGGCAGGACTGACCACCATCCGGCAGGACCCCACCGAACACGGCATCCTGGCGGCCCGGATGCTGATGGCGGAGCTGGACGGCTCACCAGGGGCCCTGACCGACCAGGTGGTGGCCCACCGGCTCATCCGCAGAAGCTCGACGGCGCCGCCCCGGCAGGAGGCCGCGCATCCGGACCGCGCGCTGACCGCGTGAGGCCGCCGCCGTCGTCGGAAGCCTAGGAAGCCCGGGCCAGCTGGCGGATCGGTATCCAGCGCGAGGCCAGCCGACGGTAGGCAGCGGCGGCGCCGGTGAGGTCCCCCTCGGCCAGGCACTCCAGCCCCAGCCGCACGTCCAGCGGGGATTCGTCCGGATAGACCCGGTCCGCCACCGGACCGTAGTCAAGCTCCAGGACCGAGTCCGGGGCGAATTCCTCCAGCCACTGGTGGATTGCTTCCAGCTCGTCGTACAGGTCCAGCTCGGGGGCGCTTTCCTGCAGCATCCGCAGGATGCCGTAGGCGCGTTCCAGCGCAACCGCGCAGGGGACCTGGATCCGGACGGTCAACACACGGCCACCGGATTCCACCACCTCCGTCCGGTCCGTCTCGCTGACCAGGACAAACCAGCTGAACGGGACGCCCCAGGTGGAGATGCGGGTGAAGACGCGGCTGCGGTACCCGGGGGTGGCCTGGGTGCGGCGTTCATGCCGGACATAGAAGCGCTCCGGCAGCAGCATCCTGGCCAGCTGGGTGGCGCTGCCGGTGTAGAGTTCGGACACTGCTTCCCAGGACCGGATCACCGCCTGGTTGGGCGAGTACAGGACGGGCCCGCCGTCGTGCAGCTGCAGGGTCCGGATCCGGTCCGCTGCACCCGTGGGCAATGGGTCGCCGTTGGGCCGGGTGATCCGGGCCAGCGAGTCAACGAGTTCCTGCGCGTCCACGGCCGTGCGGTCCTGGTCCGCCAGCAGATGGTCCTGGATGTAGCGCTGTTCCTGCGGCCCAAAGACGGCCATCGGGCTGAAAACGCGCAGGCTGGAAACGAAAGGGAGGGATGTGCCGCCAAGGTACAGCCCGTTGCGCATGGCTAGCTCAGGTCCACTATCACGGGGGCATGGTCGGAGGCGCCCTTGCCCTTGCGCTCCTCGCGGTCGATCTGGGCGCCCGTCACGCGGGCGGCCAGTGCGGGGGAGGCGAGCACAAAGTCGATCCGCATGCCTTCCTTCTTGGGAAACCGCAGCTGAGTGTAATCCCAGTAGGTATACACGCCCGGGCCCGGATGAAGGGGCCGCACCACGTCGGTGAAGCCGGCCGCCTCAAAGGCATGGAAGGCGGCGCGCTCCGCCGGGCTGACGTGGGTGAACCCTTCGCGGAGGAACAGATCGTTGTCCCAGACGTCCTCTTCGCGCGGGGCGATGTTCCAGTCGCCCACCAGCGCCACCTGTGCCTGCGGGTCCGCGGCGAGCCAGCCGACGGCGTTCTGCCGCAGCGTGTCCAGCCAGGAAATCTTGTACGGCATGTGCGGATCGCCCAAGGCCCGGCCGTTGGGGACGTACAGGCTCCAGATCCGTACGCCGCCGCAGGTGGCGGCGATCGCGCGGGCCTCCAGCTCGGCAACCTTGTCCGCCTTGCCGAAGGTGGGCTGGTCCTTGAAGCTGCGCTCGACGTCGTCGAGCCCCACCCGGGAGGCGATGGCGACGCCGTTCCACTGGTTCATGCCGAAGTGCGCCACCTCGTAGCCGTTGTTCTCAAACATCTCCCAGGGGAAGTTATCGTCCTTGCACTTGGTCTCCTGGATGGCCAGGACGTCGACGTCGGTCCGGCGCAGGAAATTCTCCACCCGGTCGGCCCGGGCGCGGAGGGAATTGACATTCCAGGTTGCGATCTTCACAGTGTCCAATCTACCAAGTGGTCCGGTTCGTCGCGCTGCGGACGGGCCGGAAGGACTTTAGGGTCTTATCCGCCAGTTCTGCTCCCAATCCGGTGCATCCTCCTACCGCTGCATCCGCCGTCCCCTACTTCCACCAGCCGTCCAGAAGGGAAACCGGGACGGCGCGCTTGTGGCGGGTGGCCAGGTAGCGTTTTTCGATCGACTCCGCCGCGGTGGGGTCAATATCTTTGCCCTCCAGGTAATCGTCGATCTGTTCGTAGGTCAGGCCAAGCTCATCCTCGTCGGTGCGCCCGGGCAGATCGTCCAGCAGGTCCGCCGTGGGGATCTTGTTGTAGAGCTGCTCCGGGGCACCAAGTTCGCGCAATAGCGCCCGGTTCTGCCGTTTGTTAAGGGTGAACAGCGGCAGCACGTCCGCGCCGCCGTCGCCATATTTGGTGAAGAAACCCGTCACCGATTCCGCGCCGTGGTCCGTGCCGATCACCAGCAGGTTGTGCTGCCCGGCCAGGGCATACTGGGCGATCATCCGGGAACGGGCCTTGATGTTGCCCTTGGTGAAGTCGAGGATGTCCTCGCCGGTGGTCTTGGCGTACTCCGCCTCGAAGCCGTCGACGGCGGGGGCAATGTTGTAGATCCAGGAAGTCTTGGGCCGGATGAACTCCAGCGCCGCCTGGGCGTCCTCCTCATCGGCCTGGACGTTGTACGGCAGGCGGACCGCAATGAAATTGGCGTCCACGCCTTCCGCCTCCATCTCCTCGACGGCGAGCTGGGCCAGCCGGCCGGCCAGGGTGGAATCGAGGCCGCCGCTGATCCCCAGCACGAAGCCCACTGTCCGGGAGGCCCTGGCGTACTGCTTCAGGAAGTCCACCCGCCGTCGGATCTCCTCGGTGGGGTCGATGGAGGGTTTGACCCCCAGTTCGTCAATGATCTGTGCCTGAAGTTCGCGCATGCTCCCCAGCCTACTGGGCTTATAGGATGGGAGCCATGACTGCGCCCCTGGACCTGCCTGCTGCCCGCGCCCGCCTGCTCGAGCTGATCAAGGAGTTGGCCGTGGTCCGCGGAAAGGTAATCCTCTCCAGCGGTGCCGAGGCGGACTACTACATTGACCTGCGCCGGATCACCCTGCACCACGAGGCCTCCCGGTTGGTGGGACAGGTCATGCTGGCGCTGCTTGACGATGCCGGAATCACGGACATCGGCTCGGTCGGAGGGCTGACCATGGGCGCGGATCCGGTGGCGACGGCGGTCATGCACGCCGCCTCCGAGGCGGGCCGGTCCGTGGATGCCTTTGTGGTGCGCAAGGCGCAGAAGTCCTACGGGATGGGACGCCAGGTGGAGGGCCCGGATGTGGCCGGACGCCGCGTCGTGGCTCTGGAGGACACCTCGACGACGGGAGGCTCGGCTTTGACTGCGGTGCAGGCGCTGGGCAGCGCCGGGGCGAAGGTGGCCGCCGTCGCGGTCATCGTGGACCGCGACACCGGAGCCAAGGAACGCATCGAAGCCGAAGCCGGCGTGCCCTACCTCGCCGCGTTCAGCAAGAACGATCTCGGCCTGGAGTAGCGGCGCAGAATGCCGCCGTTCCGGACCGGTGCGGCCTGCCCGGACGGTTGCCGTGGATCCGTCCGGGGCAACGGTCCGCAGCTGCAGCAATTTTCCGGTTAGATGTGCGGGATCAGGTCCGCAACCGAATCCAGCACCTGATCCGGCCGGAACGGGTAGGCATCAATGTCCTCGCGGCGGGTGATACCCGTGAGCACCAGCAGGGTGTGAAGACCGGCCTCCATGCCCGCGATGATGTCCGTGTCCATCCGGTCCCCGATCATCGCGGTCGTCTCAGAGTGCGCCTCGATCTGGTTCATCGCGGAACGGAACATCATCGGGTTCGGCTTGCCTACGATGTAGGGTTCACGGTTCGTGGCCTTACTGATCAAGGCGGCGATAGCCCCGGTGGCCGGGATGGGCCCTTCCATGGAAGGACCGGTGGCGTCCGGGTTGGTGGCAATGAAGCGGGCTCCGGCCGCGATCAGGCGGATGGCCCGGGTGATGGCTTCAAAGGAGTACGTGCGGGTCTCCCCCAACACTACAAAATCAGGGTTCTGGTCGGTCAGGATGAAGCCGGCCTCATGCAGCGCGGTGGTCAATCCGGCCTCGCCGATGACAAACGCCCTGCCGTGCGGCAGTTGGGCCCTCATGAACTGGGCCGTCGCCAGCGCGGATGTCCAGATGTTCTCCTCGGGGATGTCCAGACCGGACGCCTTGAGCCGGGCACGCAGGTCACGCGGGGTATAGATGGAGTTGTTGGTCAGCACCAGAAACCGGCGCGAGGTGTCCACCCACCGCCTGATCAGCTCCGAGGCCCCCGGCACCGCCTGGTTTTCATGGACCAGGACGCCATCCATGTCCGTCAACCAGCACTCGATGTCTTTGGCCTTGCGAGGTTCCTGCTTCGCCACAACGACTCTCCTGGATCTACTGGTGGATTTACTCGCCTGCTCGGTCCTGGGGCCAGTCTTCCAGATCACGGCCGCCGTTGGCACCGCCGGGGCAATAGGGCGGCGGAGGGCATCATCGCTCGCTCCGTACTAAACCCAATGTCGGGGAGTTGAAGCACATCCACGCTGTGTCCGTGCCCGCCTCGAACCGGCGCTTCAGGCATCGCTGCGGTCGAGCGCCTCCACCAGGAACTCGACGAAGCGTTCAACGGCTCCAGGCAGCTTTCGCCCAGCCTGGGTCTGGACCTGCAGGTTCCGCTGGCGCAGCTCCTTCTCCTTCAGCGGTATCGCCACCACGCGGCCGCTTTCCAGGTCCCGGTAGATCGTGATCCTGCCCAGCAGGGTCACCGTATCGTCCCTGTCCAGGAAGCTCAGCAGCGCGTCCGGGTTTTCGCACACAAAAACCGGCTCCACGGCCCGGTTCGCGGAACTGCTGACCAGGTCAAACAGGTGGCGGTTGGTCGAATTGGGCGCGGACAGAGCCAATGGATAACTGCACAGATCGGGGAAGGACACGAGGGCCCGTTCCTGTAGCGGGTGGCCCTTACGTACCACCGCTACCAGGGGTGCCGGACGGGAATTCACTATCTCGACACCGGCGTCGACTTTGAGGTTAAACGTCACGGCCAGGTCCGCCGTACCGTCGCGGACCATTTGTGTCGCTGCAGCGGGATCGGTCAAATGGAGCACAAAGCGCGCGCCCGAGTGGATGTTGCGGTATTCCGCCGCGACGCGGGGTACGAAATCATGGCCGACGCCTATTGGAGCGGCAATAGAAATCAGTGTCTCGGCAGTTTGGCGTTCGTGGACCAGATCGATAACCTGCCCGGCTTCCTGGATCGCCCGCCGCGCGAAGCCGGCAAACGCATTGGCCGCATCGGTCGGGACGACTCCGGAAGGCAGGCGCTCAAACAACGGCGCGCCGAGTTCTTTCTCCAATCGGCCGATCTGCCGGCTTACGGCCGAAGCAGCAACGTAAAGCTGCCGGGCCGCGCCGTTGATCGACCCGCTCTCAAAGACCGCAAGGAAGTAGCGCAGGGCAGGATCGTAAAGTGGCACCCCGCCAATCTATAGCGCTGTTGCCCTGGCGTTGCCATTCCGGCAACGCCAGCCCCCACAAATTGCTCGCAGCAGTTGCCGCCGTTTTCCTTGTCCACCAGGATGGGCGGTGCAAACATTGGGGCAACCAGAACCTCACAGAAGTGCGGTAAAACCGGCATCCGGGTCAAGACGGCCCGTTGGCGCCCGCACCATCCGCCCACCTGCATCCTTGGAGACCTCTCTATGAGCCGAAACACCGCGATTGACCTTGCCTGCGAATATTTCGACGGTGGGGCGTTCCGGGCCGACCTCGTCCGGCGGGTGGCCTACCGGACGGAGAGCCAGGACCCGCGCAGCGGTCCCGTCCTCCGCGCCTATCTGGTGGAAGAAATCATTCCGCAGCTCCAGCGACTGGGCTTCGAGGCCCGGGTCGTCAGCAATCCGGCCTCAGAACGCCACCCGTTCCTCCTTGCCCGCCGATGCGAGCATCCGTCCCTCCCCACTGTGCTCACATACGGCCACGGCGACGTCCAGCTCGCCCATGCCGACCAGTGGCGGCCGGGTCTGGACCCTTGGGAAGTCACCGTCGAAGGAGAGCACTGGTACGGTCGGGGAACTGCCGACAACAAGGGCCAGCACACGGTAAACCTCGCCGCCCTGGAGCAGGTGTTGCGGGTGCGCGAAGGACGGCTGGGCTACAACGTCACCGTGCTGCTGGATATGGGCGAGGAGGCGGGATCGCCTGGACTGAGCGAAGTGTGCGCAGCGCTTCGCGAGGAGCTGGCCGCCGACCTGCTGATCGCCTCCGACGGACCCCGTCTTTCGGCCGAGCAGCCCACGGTGTTCCTAGGCTCACGCGGATCCATCAATTTCACGCTCCGCTTTGCAGCCAGGAATCAAAGCCATCACTCCGGCAATTGGGGGGGAGTGCTGAGCAACCCGGCTGTCGTTCTGGCTAACGCACTGGCATCCATGGTGGACGGCAGAGGCAAGATACTCGTGGAAGGCCTTCGGCCGCCGAGGATCCCGGCGTCTGTGCGGGAAGCCCTGGCAAACGTCGCCGTCGATCGCTCTGCTGCCAGTCCCGGATGGGACGATTCCTGGGGCGAGCCGGGCCTGACTCCCAGTGAACGGCTCTTTGGCTGGAATACCCTGGAGATCCTCGCAATGACATCCGGGGATCCGGACGGACCGGTGAATGCCATCCCTTCCTCCGCCCGCGCGCATTGCCAGTTGCGCTTTGTCGTTGGCACAGACTGGACGAACGCCGAACGTATCATGCGGGACCATCTGGACCGGCACGGTTTTTCCATGGTCGAAGTGGAGGTCGAACACAGCACCGCGGCAACCCGGTTGGACCCTGAGGACAAATGGGTAGGTTGGGCGCTGGAATCTCTGCAACGGACCACTGGCAAGACCCCCGCCTTGCTTCCCAACCTCGCCGGCTCACTGCCCAACGATGCCTTCGCCGATGTCCTTGGACTGCCCACCATCTGGATTCCGCATTCTTACCCCGGCTGCGCCCAACACGCACCGAACGAGCACCTGAAAGCCCCGCTGATGCGCGAAGCGATGCGGATCATGGCGGGGATCTTTTGGGATCTGGGCTCGCTGGGTCCCGACTGGCTGTCCGTGGCCGGTTCATCGTCCCACTCATCCCTGGCCACACCCGAAGAAAGGCTCGTCCCGTGACCGCTCCCACCTCAGGCACCGAACTGGCGGATACCCGCAAGCCGCTCAAACCCTCCCGCATCATCGCGGCAGCCTCTGTGGGCAACGCCCTCGAATGGTACGACATAGCGGTGTATAGCTTTTTCGCCGTTTACATTGCCAAGGTATTCTTCCCCAATCACGACGCTTCGGTGTCCCTGGTGCTCGCCCTGGGAACGTTCGGCGTCTCTTTCCTGATTCGTCCGCTGGGCGCGTTCATCCTGGGCTCGTATGCCGACCGGGCGGGCCGCAAGCCGGCGCTGACCCTATCCCTCTCCCTGATGGTTATTGGAACGATGATGATCGTCCTGATGCCGTCCTACGCCACCATCGGGGTCACCGCCCCCATCGGCATCCTGGTTGCCCGGCTCATCCAGGGTTTCGCGGCAGGCGGCGAATTCGGTAGCGCGACGGCGCTGATGGTAGAGCACCTGCCCAACCGCCCCGGCTTTGCCGCGAGCTGGCAATTTGCCAGCCAGGCTGCGAGCTCACTGATCGCCGCCCTGATCGGTACCTTGCTGACCTCTGTCTTGAGCATCCAACAGCTGGAAAGCTGGGGTTTCCGCCTACCGTTCATCTTCGGGTTACTGGTGGGGCCGGTGGGAATCTACATCCGCCGGCACGTCCCCGAGACCGGCGCCATCAGGGCCGTGATCGAGGGCGGAGCGCAGAATTTTCCCGCCCGCACCGTCCTGAAGCGGCAGAAAAAGCTTGTGCTGCTCACCATCGGGGTGCTGGCAGCCACCACCTGCCTGAACTACATGATCTCGTACATCCCCACGTACGCCATCCACACACTGAAGCTTCCGGCCTCCAGTGGCTTCGCGGCAACAATGATGGCAGGCATCGTCCTACTGGTCGTCACCCCATTTGCCGGGCACCTTTCCGATAAGTTCGGACAACTCAGAATCATGATTCCGGCCGCCGTGCTGATTCTGCTCCTGATTTACCCGATGTTTGGTTTCATGGTTGCAGTCCCGGCCCTGGGCACCATGCTTCTCGTCCTGTTCTTCATGGGCCTGTTCAAAGCCTGCTACTACGGCCCGATGTCCGCTGCCATGGCGTCCATCTTTCCTGCAGAAACCCGTGCCACCGGCATGGCTGTCGGCTACAACATCGGCGTCACGATTTTTGGCGGATTTACCCCGCTGGTGGCGACCCTGCTGATTAACTCGACTGGAAATGCCCTGTCCCCCAGCTTCTGGGTGATCTTCGCCGCTCTGGTCAGCACGGTCAGCCTCGTCATTCTGTGGCGAAGGATGGGGCTCCGCTGATCCGCACTCCGCCGGGCCCGCAGACGGCCGGGGACGGGTCGCTGGACAGCCGCCCGCCCGGGGTTAGGCCCAATGCCGGGGAGTTAGGGCTTGGGGTCGGCGGTCAAGCGCCTGCGCCCGCGTGTTGTTTCCGGATGTGCGAAGACGGAATCGACCAAGATAACCACCGGTAAGGACCTCCATTGCACTCCCTTCTGCCATCCGTTCCACCGTTACGACTATCTAGCGTTCCACCGTTACGACTATCTCGCGCACGATCACGGTAGCCGCAGGCCTGTTCGTGCCGGGCCATCTGGGTGAGCTGACCCGCATCGTCCCGCTCGAGTTGGTCGATGCGGTGCTCGCCCCAAACCCGCATACCCGGCGGCCTATATCTGCGCCCGCTGTGTCAAATCTCCACTAATCCCGCGGAACAAGCACCCACCGGGGCAAGCCCCGCGCAAACTTGCGGATCACCCGGCCCAGTGGCCGACACGCCGCAACCGGTCCTTGACCTAAGCGGCTGGACCCTAACTCCTCGGCTTTGCGCTTAGGTCTGGTCCGGGGCCACCGCTACTGTGGTTCGGTGACCTCCCATCCCGAAGACCAGCCCCACCACGTACCGGACCAGCCGCCCATTGGGGTCGGACCGTGGCCGGGGGAGCCGCCCGAGGGAGAGCATTGGGATGCCGACCTGCTGGCCCACGGGGACACCCGCAACGTGGTGGACGAATACCGGTACTGGCATCATGACGCAATCGTGGCGGACCTGGACACGAAGCGGCACAACTTCCATGTGGCCATCGAAAACTGGCAGCACGAT
>DATIMB010000310.1:0-14442 GCA_035475875.1 Micrococcaceae bacterium | reverse complement strand
CGGGACGAGCGGATCATCGAGATCGGATGGCGCGTGCTCAAGCTGACGCAGCTGGATCTTAACGAACCGCCGGGCGGAGGCGAGCCCCCTGCAGTCACCCGTACCCGTCGGGCTCTCAGTGAACGAGGTTGGAAGAGGCCCCGATCGCCGAATCTTTGCCCGGGTCCCAGCTTCAGACCCCGCCGGACCCAAATGGAGAAGTCAATAACTGGGACCTTGAAGCCGGCAAGCGAGCAGATACCGACCGTTCGCGAACCAAGCCAGCAGATACCGACCGCTCGCGAACCAAGCGAGCAGATACCGACCGTTCGCCAGGGAAAGCGGGACGGGGTTTAGCTCCCGATCCCGGCGTAGGAGTGCAGCCCGGAGAAATAGACGTTGACGATGGTGAAGTTGAAGACCACGCAGAGGTAGCCGACGATGGACAGCCAGGCTGCCCGGGTCCCGGTCCAGCCGCGGGTGGCGCGGGCGTGCAGGTAGCCGGCGTAGACCACCCAGATCACGAAGGTCCAGACTTCCTTGGTATCCCAGCCCCAGAACCGGCCCCAAGCCTTTTCCGCCCAGATGGAGCCGAACATCAGGGTCAGCGTCCAGCCCACGAACGCGATGGCGTTGATGCGGTACGCCATGTTCTCCAGGCTCAGGGCGGAGGGCACCAGGCGCATGAAGGGCAGTTTGTCCGGCCGCCCGCCGTCCAGCGCAACCTCGCGGCGGGACTGCAGCAGTTGCAGCACGGACATGGCAAACGTGAGGGTGAACAGCGCGGAGGACATCACTGCGATGGAGACGTGGATGACCAACCAGTAGCTCTGCAGGGCCGGGACCAGGTGGCCGGCCGGGGTCCAGAAGGCGACCGAGGCCGCGGTCAGCATGACCAGCACCAGCCCGATGACGAAGGTCCCCAGGAACCGCAGGTCGCGCCGGGTCAGTACGATCAGGAACACGATGGCCACCACCATGCCGCCGGTGGTGCAGAACTCGTACATGTTGCCCCACGGCACCCGGCCGGCGGCCAGCCCGCGGCAGAGTACACCGGCAAAGTGGATGGCAGCGGCTAGGACCGTGAGGGCCACCGCGACGCGGGCCGGAACCCGCCGCTGGGTGCCGTAGCGCATCGAGTCGTCGGCGGTAAAGGCGGACGGGCCGCCGGTCCGGAAGGTGGGGCGCTCGGCGCGGCCCTCGGGTCCGTCCAACTCGGTCCCGGCATAGCCGGAGGCCGAGCCCCCGCCCCGGGCAGATCCGCCGGAACCTGGCGTACCGGCGGAGGCGCCGACGGCGGAGGCTACCTTGGACTCGGCGCCCACCAACGCGGTGGTACCTGAAGCGCCAGCCTTGGTCCCTGCGGCCTGCCTACCCTTCGTCCCCGCTGCCCCAGCGGCCCGCTGGCTCTGCGCCAGCACAGCCTGGGTAGATTTCGCATTCTGGACCAGGTCCCAGGCGAACGCGATGAACGCGATCGCATAGGCGATCCCCGCGAGCAGTATGAAGCGCTCGCTGTACACGGCCAATGTCTCATTGATGTCAGGCATTACTGATCCTTACTTACCGTATGGGCTGTTCCAGCTCCGGTGGAGACGGTCTCGGCGCTCCCGGGCACCTGCGTCCCCCTGTTATCTTCCGCCTCTTTGTCCCCGGGAACCAACCACGCCTTCTCCAGCAGTTTGCGGATGGTCTTCGCTTCCCCGGCCAGCCGGTGGTCCTCGCCGCGTGCCAGCAGGCCGTACTCCACCATGGTCCGGCCATCGGGATGCATCCCGGTGCGTACCCACACCCGGCGCCGGGTCAGGAAGAGGGATCCCACCAGGCCCAGCAGCGCGGTGACGCCGAAGATCAGCGCGCCCGTCTGGCCGGGATCGTGGTGGATGTCCAGCGCCACGTACCGCTTGAGCCCGTCGAAGCTGATGCTGCCCTTGCCCTCGGGCAGTGTGTAGGAGCCGCCCGGCGCCAGCACAATGCCGCCAGCCTTCAGGTTGCGGTTGTTGAGCGGAGTCAGTTTGGAGGTGTCCAGGGTGAAGACGTTCTTCGGCTGTCCGTTGTCCAGGCCCAGGTCCCCATAGTAGGAGTTCAGGTCCAGCTGCGGGTTGAACGGATCCGGGTCCGAGCCGACTGCCAGTCCCTTATCGTCAAGCATGGCCGTGGGCAGGAAGAAGCCCACAAAGCCCAGCTGGCTCGGTTGGGCGTCCGGGGCCTTAATCACCAGCAGCGAAGTGTAGGCACCGTCGGAGGGAACCGACACCACCGGGCCCTGGAAGGCAACTTTGCCGGCGCCGTCCTTGACGGTCACCACGGGGGCGTAGCCGTTGCCCACCAGATAGATGTTGGTGCCGCCCAGGGCCACCGGATCGTTGACTTTCAGGGTCTGCTGCTTGGCCGGCGACGACGGCGTCGCCTTAGTGGTCAGCGCGGCGGTGAAATCCAGTGGCTGGCCATAGTGCGCCTTCGAGGAGCGGTCGAAGGTGACGTCAAACTTGTCCAGCCGCACCGAGTACGGGGCCAACTGGCCGGAGTCGAAGGCGGTCCCCGGGTTGAAGGTGTCGTAGCCCACCAGGGTATTGACGAAGGTCTCCCCCTCCACCAGAACGCGCTGGCCGTTGTAGCCGAACAAGCCGCCAATCGCGATGGAAACCAGCACACCGATCAGCGCGGTGTGGAAGAGCAGGTTCCCCACTTCCTTCAGGAAGCCCCGCTCGGCACCCACCGAGGGCCGCTCGCCGTCGGCATCGCGGATGTCCACCCGATAGCCGCGGGACTTCAGCGCCGCCGCCGCGTCCCGGATGGCCTGCTCCGCCGGGATCCCCCGCTCGGCGGGGATCTCCAGGGTGCCGTACTCGGGCAGCCGGGAGAGCCGGCGCGGGGTGCGCGGCGGCTGCGAGCGCACCGCTTTGTAGTGCGCGATGGCGCGCGGAACCACGCAGCCGATCAGCGAGATGAACAGCAGCAGATAGATGGCCGAGAACCAGGGCGAGGAGTAGACGTCGAAGAGCTTGAACCAGTCCAGCACCGGGCCGGTATCCGGATGGTCCTGTAGGTATTTGGTCACGATGGCGGGATTCGCAGGGCGCTGCGGGAACAGCGACCCCGGGACCGCGGCCACCGCCAGCAGCAGCAGCAGGAACAGCGCGGTGCGCATGCTGGTGAGCTGCCGCCAGGCCCAGCGCAGCATGCCCACGAACCCCAACCGGGGCAGGGCCACATCCTCCGGCTTGGCGCCGGTGCTGCTCTTACCGCTCTTGGTGCTCTTCACGTTCATCTTCCCTGTGGGGCCGGTGGCTGGCTCATCAGATTTGGGCTGGGTCATCAGATCGGCAATCTCACTTCGTTGGCGAACCAGAACTGCAGCTGCTCGATCCATGTCCCCCACAGACCCGCGACCATCAGCACTCCCAGCACTATCAGCAGTCCGCCGCCAAACCATTGCAGGCCGCGGCGCCGTGCCCGGATGAAGGCCAACGCCCCCAGTCCGCGCCGCACGCCCAGGGCTATCAGCAGGAAGGGCAGGCCCAGGCCCAGGCAGTAGACAAAGGTCAGTACCGCGCCCTTGACCGCACTGGAACCGTCGGTGAAGGCCAGCGCCTGGACCGCACCCAGGGTGGGGCCGGTGCAGGGTGCCCAGCCCAGGCCGAAGGTGATGCCCAGCACGGGTGCACCCCACAGCCCGGACGGTGACTTGGCGTGGATTTTGGCCTCGTTCTGGAACCAGCTAAAGCCGCCCAGGAAGACGATGCCCAGGACAATCACCACCACGCCCAGCAGCTGGGTGATCCAGGCGGCGTCCGGGCCCTTGAGCCAGGCACCGAGCTGGCCGAACACGGCGCCAATCAGCATGAACACCACCGAGAAACCCAGCACAAACAGCCCGATGCCGGCAAACAGGCGGCCACGTTTGCGCTTCTGCAGATCCACGCCGGTCAGCCCGCTGACATAGCCCAGGTACCCCGGGACCAGCGGGAGCACGCAGGGGGAGGCAAATGAAACCAGCCCGGCCAGCAGGGCAACGGGCATCGCCAGCAGCATTGAGCCGCTGAGCACGGTCTGGGCGAAGGGGTTGTTCACGGGCTTTCAGCCAGTGCTGAGGTGATCAGCGTCTTCAGGGTGCCCTTCTCGGCCACGCCCAGGATCCGGGCGGACACCCGGCCCTTTTTGTCCAGCACCAGGGTGGTGGGCACGGCCGCTGGCGGCACGTATTCGGTCAGCGCCAGCAGCACGGCGCCGTCCTTGTCGTAGAAGCTGGGGTAGGTCAGGCCGAAGGTGCGGTCGAAGGCCTCCGCGGTGCCGGCTTCGTCACGGATGTTGACGCCGTAGAACGCGGCACCCTGGGGCGACAGTTCCTTGTTCAGCGCCTGCAGATCCGGCGCCTCCAGCCGGCACGGGGCGCAGCCGGCGTACCAGAAGTTGAGCACCGTGACCTTTCCGGCCACGCTGGCCGAGTCCACGGTACTGCCGTCGAAAAGCTTGCCGGAAAACTTCACCGGGGCCTTGCGGTCCTTCGCGGCGTATTCGGTGACCGAGCCGTCGCCGGCAATGTAGTTCTTGTTGTCCCCGGCATTGGCCTGCTGCGCCAGCGGATCCTGGGCCGCACAGGCGGAGAGGGCAAGCGCCAGCACGGCGCCGGAGGCGGCCAACAGGGAACGGCGGCTGATCGGGGTCGTCATGGGAGGATCCGCATCTGAAACTGATTCGCACTTCTGGGGTGCAGGACTACGACTGGCATAACTTCTACTGCACCAGTCTACGGCGCACTTCTACAGCGCGTCGAAAAATCGATCCTGTTCCGCCGGCTGACACGTCAAGCCCCCGGTGTGGTGGACGCGCCCGGCAGCAGCTCCGCGGCGGGCTCGCTGTAACGGATATCGACAACGTCCTCGCCATCGAAGACCAGGCTGGTCAGCGAGGCTAGGGTGCATTCCCGGTGCCGCGGGTCGTGCCAGAGGCGCTTGCCCTCGGCGCTGCGACGGGTAACCCAGATGGGCAACTGGTGGCTGACCAGCACGGCCTCCGCGCCGTCCCCGCCGAGTTCCAGCGCCCGGACCCGTGCCTCCCGGACCGCCTCAATCACGCGTGCGGCCTGTCGCTTGTACGGCTCGCCCCAGGAGGGCTGCAGCGGGTTCCGCAGGTACGGCCAGTGCCGCGGCCGCAGCATTTCACCGCGGGTGACCGCCAAGCCTTCAAAATGGTTCTCCGCCTCAATGATCCGCGGATCGGTGCAGATCTCCAGGCCCAGCGCCGCCGCGGTGGGCTCCGCCGTCTCCTGTGCCCGCGTCAAAGGTGAGGCCACCAGGTAAACCAGCTTGGCGCCGTCGTCCGCCCGTTTCTTCAGGTGCTCCGCCACCATCACCGCCATCGCCCGGCCGCGCTCGGAAAGGTGGAACTCGGGCAGCCGGCCATAGAGCACCCCGCTGGGATTATAGACCTCACCATGGCGCAGCAGGTGGACGGTAACTCGGGGCATGTCACCAAGTTTCTCAAAGGAGCGCGGTAATCGCTAAATCAGGGAATTCCCAGCCAACACGCCGGAGCGGAAAAAGTTTGGAGCGGTCGGAATATTAGATACGTACGCATGCTTATACGGTGTGAGGGTCGGCAGCCAGCCAGCCCGACCGAATGAATTGCCAGACAACCAAGGAGAGCGCATGTCCATCGCCATCGACCAGATTTCGACCGCCCTGACCCAGGGGACCTGGAGCCTCGACGCCGCGCACAGCGAAGTCGGCTTCACCGTCCGCCACGCCGGCATCAGCAAGGTCCGCGGGAAGTTCACCGACGTCGCCGCCACCGCCACCGTCGGCGACACGCTGGAAAACTCCGCCGTGACCGCCACCATCCAGGCCTCCAGCTTCGACTCCGGCGACGCCAACCGCGACGGCCACGTCCGCGGCGCTGACTTCTTCGACGTTGAGCAGTTCCCGGAACTGACCTTCGCCTCCACCTCCATCACCGGCTCGGGCGAGACCTACCAGCTCACCGGCGACCTCACCATCCGGGGCATCACCAAGCCGGTGACCTTCGAGACCGAGTTCAACGGCGTTGCCGTCGACCCGTTCGGTGCCACCCGCGCCGGCTTCTCCGGCCAGACCGTGATCAGCCGCAAGGAATTCGGCCTGACCTGGAATGCTGCCCTCGAGGCCGGCGGCGTCCTGGTGAGCGACAAGGTCACCATCAGCCTGGACGTCGCCTTCGTCAAGGCCTGATTGTCGCCTTCGTCAAGGCCTGATTTAGGGCTTCTTGACGTACGACGGCGGCTGGCCGCCTCGGTTTCCGCCCTCCCGTTTTCGGGACGGGCGGGAGCCGGGGCGGCCCGCTTTGTCTTGGGGCGGCGTCCTATGCAAAGGTTTACCCGCCGTCTACTGTGTGACCATGAGCACACCTTATGAGAATCCCGACCCGGAGCGTTCGGACTCGACCCCGCCTGCCGGCGGTTCCCGTTCCGGCGATAACGCTCCCGAACAACAACCCGACCCGCAGCAGCCAGGCGGCGGCTACCCGCCGCCGGGGTACCAGGCCCCTCCCCCGGGGTATGGGGCCCCTGGGACGCAGCAACCTGCCGGGCAGCCGGGATATCAGACGCCTCCTGGCTACCAGCCACCTCCTCCCGGATTCCAGCAGCCCGGGTATGGGCAACCGGGGCAGCCGAATTATCAGGCTCCTCCCTACCCGCCCCAGCAGGGACCGCCGGTGTACCAGCAGTCAGCGGCCTATCCGGACGCCTACCGCAGTGCGCGGAGGTCGCCGGCCGGCAATTTCAGTAATTTCCCCCAGCGGCTGCGGAATCTGGCCGGCATCCCCAAGGAGGTTAAGAACGCCTACCTGCTTTTCCTGGCCGGGGCTGGCCTGAATCTGCTGGCTGCCCTGATCAACATCCTGCTCACAAGCTCGCAGAACAGTGCCATCCGCGTTGGAGCCTCCGTGGTGGGCTTCATTTTTTCGATCATCTTCGCGGCCATCTGGGTCTGGTTTGCCCTGCTGATGAAAGAGGGCGTGGGCTGGGCCCGGATAGTCCTGATTGTGCTGGCAGCCCTGAGCGTAATCAGCGGGCTCGTCTCGCTGGTGGGCACTATCTTCCTCGGCACCAGCCTGATCAACCTGCTGGCCTCCATCGCCTTCGTGGCGGGCGGAGTCATGCTGCTGCTGCCCGGTTCGGTCACCTACTTCAACGCGCGCAGGGCACAGCGCTTCTCCTGAGGTCCCTTGAATAAAGGCCATCACCGACCAGACAATGTCCAGCCGGGGCCGCGGTAGGGTTGAATCAAACCCGCCGCGGCCTTCTTCAGTACCGCCCCTGAGGCAACAACTGGGGCAGGGCCCGAACGACGCAATCAGGATTGGAACCGCCATGAGCAGCCCGGAGGAACAGCCCCGGCCCCAGGCCGAGCCGGGACCGTCCGATTCCGAGCACGCTGGGGGCCAACCGGGACCGGCACAGGTTCCGCAACCCGGGCCCGAGCAAGGTCCGCGTTACGGAAGCTACGGCGAAATTGCGCCCGGTGTTCCACGCTACGGCCAGTACGCCCCGGAAGGCTACCGCCCGCCGGGCCAGGGCCAAACACCTGACGGACCTCCAGCCGGCCAAGGCCCAGGCTGGCAGACCGGACCTTCCGGCTGGGGACAAGGAACGAAAGGGGCGCAGGGCGGACAGGCAGGGACAAACGGCAACGGAATCCATATAGCCCCGCCACGCTCGGTGGAGATCTCCTTCCGCCTGATCCTGCTTGCCGGCCTGATTGAGGCCATCGTTGTGGTGCTGGGCCTGATCGCCTTCATGACCCCGACGGGGCAGTCCACTGCCATCCAGATGCTCCACGACATGGGTCTGGAGGATCAGGGGCTGCTACAGCCACTGCTGATAGCGTCGCTGGTGCTCAGCGCCATCGGCGTCGGGCTTTACGTCCTGATTGCCTTCCAGGTCCGGAAGGGACGTAACTGGGCCCGGATCACCGGGGCCGTGTTCGCGGCCCTGTCCGTATTTTCGCTCCTCCAGCCCAACGTCATCACCATCGTGCAGGTGGTACTGGGCATCATCGCGGAGATCATCCTGTTCCGCGCCCCAGCGAAGGAGTACTTCAAACCCCGCAGCGGCCCGTTCAACCGGTAGCCCGGCGCCGACCACCAAGCGGCCAGATGCATCCTCAGCAGCGTCTGGTTGCCGGGTCTAGGATTGCTGAACGGGTCAGCCATTCAGCCGAGTTGGTCGCGTGCGTCGCGGAGTTTCGCCATGGCGCCGTTGAGAAGTTCGGCGAGCGGGGCGGCCCCGTCGTCATTCACCCACTGGGCGAAGGCGTCCCTGAATGCGATCAGTCCCATCTCTCCGGCGAGAGCGGCGACGGGACGAGCGACACCGCGGGCCACGAGGGCGTCTGCCATGACTGCCGCGAGCCCGACATGTTTGAGCTGGTCCCGCTCTCGCAGCTCGGCACTGGACGCGAGGACCGCTTGCATCCGGGTGCCGATCTCCCGGTTGAACTCCGTCATGACCCCGGCCGCCTTAGCGAGCGCCTGCGCAACAGCGGTCAACGGAGTGGCTTCGGCAGGGGCTGATGCGATGCCCTCGGCGAACAAGCGGGCGAGCGTCTCCTGTCCTGCTGTGAGGATGTCTCGCTTGTCCGGAAAGTAGCGGAAGAAGGTGCTTCTGGTCAACCCGGCCCGGTCGGCGATCTGCGCGACGGTGGTGGTGTCGTAGGTCTGCTCACTGAACAGCTCCAACGCAGCACGCACCAGCCGCTGTCGTGCATCCGGTTCCCATCGAGGCATACCTCATATCCTAACTGACAGGACTTCTATCGCATCAGCGCTGAACGATGCCCTCCGGGCCGGGAACTATCCCCGCTACCCCTCAGGCGCTGGGACGCCGCGCCTGCCGCAGCCGGCTGGTCCGGGGAACCGGTTCCGGCGGCAGCGTTTCCTGCGATAGGCCCGGCATTTGCGCGCGCTGGGCGTGGTACGCCAGGATCTGCAGTTCGGTCGCCATATCCACCTTGCGCAGATTCACAAAGGGCGGGACCTGCAGCACCACCGGAGCGAAACTCAGGATGCTATGCACCCCTGCCGCCACCACCCGGTCGCAGATCTCCTGGGCTACCGTGGCCGGCAGCGCCAGCACCACCATATTGGCGCGGGTCCGCTCCAGTACCGCTTCCAGATCCTTAACATCGCTGACCCGCAGCCAGCCGATCTCGCTTCCGATCAGCATCTGGTCCGCATCGAGCAGGGCAACGACGTCGAAGCCGCGGGACTCGAATCCGGCGTACCGTGCCAGCGCGCGGCCCAGGTTACCGGCCCCGACAATGGCCACCCGCCAGTCCTGCGTCAGCCCCAGCGCCGCCGAGATGTGACGGCTCAGGTACTGCACCTCGTATCCCACGCCCCGGGTTCCATAGGACCCCAGATAGGACAGATCCTTGCGCACATTCGAGGAACTGACGCCGGCAGCCTCGGCCAGTTCCTCGGAGGAGACCCGTTCCGAACCTTCGCCGAGCATCGCGTTCAGGGCACGCAGATACAGCGTCAGCCGGGCTACCGTGGCGGCTGGCAGCTGGCGTCCGCCCGGGTCCACGACGGATTCCGCGGCCGGCAGCTCCGACGGGAAATCCGATGAGGTCAAGACGTTGCTCCAGATCGCTAGGACAGTGCCAAGCCCGGCCATGCGGAAATCGCCTCCGCGCCGGGCCTGTTAGTTCAACTGTAGAACCAGCGCCGAGGGCCCTCCAACTCGCCACCGCCGCTGCCGGTAACGCCGGTATGGCCTGCGGCCCTAACGCCCGCCGGCCATCGCCTCCCGCAGGATACGGCGTAGCCTCACCGGATCAATGGTCCAGAAATCCCGCTGCACGCCGTCCACCAGCACCACCGGCACCTCTTCGGCGAAGCGCTCGGCCAGGGCGGGATCGGAATCGATGGACTTCTCCTCCCACTGAAGTCCCAGCTCGTCCGCGGCGAGGGCGACGACGCCGTGCGCATCCGAGCACAGGTGGCAGTCGGTCTTGGTGACCAGAACCAGTTCCGGGCGCCCCGCCCCGGCCGCCGTGCCGCCGTCGTCGTTGTTACGCATGCTTCCACCGTAAACCAACACCCGTGCCGGAACACCTCAATCACACCGCTGGGGCCACCATTGACTAGACTCGAGCCATGCCCGAAGTGAACATGGTGTCAGCCGAGGACCGCTCGGCCACTCCGGCGCATCTGGGAGAAGCGGCCTTCTTCGACGTGGACAACACGCTGATGAAGGGTGCCAGCATCTTCCACGTGGCACGCAAGATGTACCAGAAAAAAGCTTTCAGGCTCCGGGATGCCGCCGGCTTCGCCTGGAAGCAGGCGAAATTCATTCTCCGCGGCGAGAGCCTGGCGGATGTGAATTCCATCCAGGAATCGGCCAAAAAGCTGGCAGCAGGGATCTCCGCACAGCTGGTCAGCACCTTGGGCGAAGAAGTTTACGACGAGATGATCGAGTCCAAGATCTGGCCGGGAACGCGCGCCCTGGCCGAGCAGCACCTGCAGGTCGGGCGCCAGGTCTGGCTGGTGACGGCTACTCCCATTGAGGTTGCCAGCGTCATTTCCTCACGGCTGGGACTCACCGGAGCGCTGGGGACCGTTCCCGAAGTGGAGGACGGGCTGTACACCGGGCGCCTGATCGGGAACATCCTGCACGGGCCTGCCAAGGCCGTGGCCGTGAAGGAACTGGCACTCAGGGAGGGCCTGGACCTGGAGCGCTGCTGGGCCTACAGCGACTCCTTCAATGATGTGCCGCTGCTGTCGCTGGTGGGCCATCCGGTGGTGATCAACCCGGATTCCAAGCTCCGCCGGCACGCTCGCGACCGGAACTGGCCGGTGTACGATTTCCGGTCCGGCCGGCGGGCGGCGACGCTGGGGCTGCGCGCGGCCACCGGGGCCGGGGTCATCTACGGCGGGTGGAAGGGCTTCAGCCGGATGCGCCGGCGCTGACCCGGCGTGCTTCTCCCCTGGTCCGGCGTAACGGGTGCAAAAATGCCCGCCACCTTGCGGGGACGGGCATTGACGCTCGGGGAAGTATTCCTACTTCTTGTTGCGGCGCTGGTGACGGGTCTTGCGAAGCAGCTTGCGGTGCTTCTTCTTCGCCATACGCTTGCGGCGCTTCTTGATAACTGAACCCACGTAAGTCCTCACAAACTACATAACAACAACAGCCCTCGGGCGGTTGTCAACGAATTAGCTGACCGATCACAGGAATCGGTCAATGCCGAAAATGGATCCCTAACAGCGTACCGCCTCTAGCCAGTCTCCGCCGAACCCGCACCCTGGCCATCCTGCCGGCCTTCGACGAAAGCCGAGTGCAAATACGCCTGCACGGCTGACTCGGGCACCCTGTAGGAACGGCCGAAGCGGACGGCCGGCAACTCGCCGGAATGGACCAGGCGGTACACCGTCATCTTCGACACCCGCATGACCTCAGCCACCTCGGACACCGTCAAAAAGTGCACATTGGAAAAGTTCTGCTCATCAGCCATAACCCCCGCCATCCTTCTCTGTCGTAAAAGTTCAACGGGTGGAAGGATGCCCAGCCCATCATTCAACCGTGTCACAGATACTCTAGTGGTCCAAGTGGCCAATGTGAAAGCCCGCTAGCATTAATACTTCAATTGTTCTTGTTACGACACTCCGGTCCGGCGCCGGCGTGAGCTGCGCGCCAGGTTATCCAGCACAATTACCGTGACATCCCAGTCCATGCAGGCATCCGTTACGCTCTGCCCGTACGCCAGCGAGGCGTTCCCCGCCGCCACCTCGGCGACGTCCAGAGTCTGCGCGCCGCCGCGCAGGAAACTTTCCAGCATGACGCCGGCAATGGGGTGGGCGGCCGCACCGCTCTCCAGCTGAGCTCCGATCTCCAGTGCCACCTCGGCCTGGCGGTGGTGGCTTTTGCCGCTGTTCGCATGGCTGGCATCGACGATCAGCCGCGGGTTGAGCCCGTTGCCCGCCAGTTTCCCGGAAGCGGCGGCAACGTCCCGGGCAGAGTAGTTCGGGCCCGGCCGCCCACCGCGGAGGATCACGTGGGTGTCCGGGTTGCCGGAGGTGGAAACCAGCGCGGCCCGGCCCTGCGCGTCGATGCCCAGGAAGGACTGAGCCGCCGACGACGAGGCGCAGGCATCCAGGGCGACCTGCAGCCCGCCGTCGGTCCCGTTCTTGAACCCGACCGGCATGGACAGCCCGGAGGCCAGCTGGCGGTGGATCTGGCTCTCCGTGGTGCGCGCTCCGATGGCGCCCCAGGACACCAGGTCCGCGAGGTACTGCGGGCTGATCGGCTCCAGGAATTCGGTGCCGGCCGGCATTCCCAGTCCGGCGACCTGCAGCAGGAACTCGCGGGCCATCTGCAGCCCGACGGCCACGTCGTGGCTGCCATCCAGATGCGGATCGTTGATCAGACCCTTCCAGCCCACCGTGGTGCGGGGCTTCTCGAAGTAGGTCCGCATCACAATCAGCAGGTCCTCACGGTGCCGCTCCGCCTCGCCGACCAGCCGCCGGGCGTACTCCAGCCCGGCCTTCGGGTCGTGGATCGAGCACGGCCCCACAATGACCAGCAGCCGGTCATCGACACCGTCCAGGACTGCGCGCACCTCGTCGCGGCCGCGTTCGACGACGGCGGCTGCCTCCGCGTCGACCGGCAGTTGGGCGGTCAGGGCGGCGGGGGCCGGCAGCTGGGTGAAGTGGCTGACACGCAGGTCCGAGGTGGAGCCGGACTGGCGGCGAGCTTGGGTGGCGGTGGTATTCACGGGGGTCCTGTTCGTTGCTGGCAGCGGGCCCCGGTCAGAACCCGCCTGGAAATGGCGAAGGGCAGAGAATGGTCTCTGCCCTGTTGGCTCTGAAGGAAAGTTGGATGCGTGTCAGTTAGACGCGGGCCCCTCCAGAGCCAACGAAAAATACGCATACCAACGCTTTGTCATGCCCTCACCATAACCGGCACTCAGCGGGCCAGCAAGTTTTTGACGAACTGTAACTGCCGGATCCAGTGGTGCTCCTGGCCGCCCTCGTGGTTGTTGAAGCGGTAGACCTCGATCTGCTTTTCCGTCCCCGCCGCAGTGCCGTAGGCGTTGAAGGCTGCAAACACCGTGGAGGGCGGGCAGACGTCGTCCATCTGCGCCACCGAGAACAGCGCCGGTGCCGTCGCCGCGCGGCCCAGGTGGACGCCGTCGAAATAGTTCAGCACCTCCAGCGACCGTTCATAGCGGTCCCGGTGGCGGTTCAGGAAGCCGGCAATCTCCGGATACGGGCCACGAACGGAGATGTCAATGGCGCGCGGAAAGTCCTGCAGGAAGGGAACGTCCGGCAGAGCGCCGATGATTCCGTCCAGCCGCCCTGCCGCAAGGCCCGCGGCAGCGATGGTGATGCCGCCGCCCTGGCTGATGCCGGACAGGATGATCCGCCCGGGGTCAACCTCCGGATGGCTCTGGACGGCTTCAAGGGCACGGAAGGCGTCCACGTACACCCTGCGGTAATAGTAGCCTTCGCGGCTGGCGATGCCGCGGGTCATCAGGCCCGCGTAGGCCACCTCGCCGGCCGAGGGGTGCGGGTCCGGCGTCTGCCCGGTAATGCCGCCGTAGCCCTGGCCCCGGGTATCCATGATGAAGTGGGCAAAGCCGGCCTGGGCCCACTTGGTGTCCTGGTGCGCCATGCCCCGGCCGCCGGAATATCCCACAAACTGCACGACGACGGGCAGCCGGACCCCCTCTTCGCGGTTGGCGGGAAGGTGCAGCCACCCTTTGATCGGGTCTGCGCGGAAGCCCGCGAAGGTCACGTCAAACGTGTCGATGACGCTCAGGTGGTTGTCCACCGGGCTGAACTGGGCATCCAGCGGAAGCGCCTGGACCTCGGCAAGGGTCCTGTCCCAGAATTCGCGGAAGTCTTCCGGTTCCCGGGCGGCCGAGGTGTACTCACGCAACTGTTCCAGCGGGTAGTCGAAAAGTGGCATCTGATCTTCTGTCGTCGTCGGGCTTCGGGCTTCGGGCTTCGGGCTTCTCTTGGAGATCCTACGTCCTCTGCGGCCCGCCAGGCACGCCGAAGCAGGCGTCGCTGTAGCACCGCTCTAGCTGTACGGCCGCCGGCGCCTGCCCAGCGGGGGCGCCAGCCTCACTCCGACCACCTCCGGCTGCGATCCCGTCGGGTAACCCGATCCCGATCCCGATCCCGCTAGATGAGCCCCTGCGCCAGCATGGCATCGGCTACCTTCACAAAACCGCCGATATTGGCCCCCACCACGTAATTCCCCGGCGCGCCGTAGGTTTCGGCCGTCTCGGCGCACAACTGGTGGATACCGACCATGATTTCGGCCAGGCGTGCTTCGGTGTGCTCAAAGCTCCAGGAATCGCGGCTGGCGTTCTGCTGCATCTCCAGCGCCGAGGTGGCCACACCACCGGCGTTCGCGGCCTTTCCCGGGCCAAAGAGGACACCGGCCTGCTGGAACAGCGCCACCGCATCCCTGGT
>DATIMB010000309.1:0-13041 GCA_035475875.1 Micrococcaceae bacterium | reverse complement strand
GTGTTGCCGCCCAGCAGGTTGCCGACCATCTGGAAGCGCTCGGGCGTGAGCCGCTCCCCGGTGGGCAGCGTCTCCGGCACTGCCGACAGGTGCCGGAGGATATCGGCCACCTTGGCCCGGTCCTGGGGATAGCGGGCAAAGTATTCCGCGTTACGCGCCGCGACCCGGGAGAAGGTGGCTCGGTAGACCCTGTCGGGATGGCCCTGCAGCGGTGCCAGTCCTCCGGTGATCAGCACCTCCCGCAGGCCTTCCGGGGCGAACGACAGGTAGGTGAGCGCGCAGAAGCCGCCGAAGCTCTGCCCGTAGATGCTCCATGGTTCCCCGACCAGCGCGCGCCGGATCAGCTCCGCATCCGCCACGATGGAATCCGCCCGGAAGTGTGCCAGGTACGCGGCCTGGTCTGCCGGCGTGCCCGCGGCGGGCAGCGTCTGCCGGTTGGCCGGGGTGGACAGGCCCGTGCCGCGCTGGTCCAGCATCAGCACCCGGAAGGTGCGGGTCGCCTCCTTGAGCCAGCCGGACAGCGTGGCAGGCCTGTTGCCGCGCCCGCCCGGGCCGCCCTGGAGGTAGAGCAGCCACGGCATGGACGGGATTTCCTCCGGTTCGTGCTCCGCCGAGACAATCTCGCGGGCGTAGACCTCGATGGCGGGACCCTGTGGAGCGGCGTGGTCCAGCGGCAGGGTGAACCAGTGGTCGGTAAGGCGCAGGTCCCGGGTGCGGTAGGTGAGCGGCGGGCGGCTGCGGGCTGCGCCGACCGCTGTGCCCGGCTCGGCTGCCGGCATCAGCCTTTGGCCTGCCCGGCTCCCGCCGCAACGGCGCCCGCCGCAACGGCTCCGGCAGCAACGGCTCCGGCGGAGGCGCCGAATCCCGCCAGCGCGTCCCCGGTGAGCCGGAAGGTGCTCCACTCATCCTGCGCGGCGGCGCCCAGGCTCCGGTAGAAGTTGATGGAGGGCTGGTTCCAGTTCAGCACGCTCCATTCCACCCGCGCGTAGCCGCGTTCGACTGCGATGCCGGCCAACGTGCGCAGCAGCGCCTTGCCGTAGCCGGCGCCGCGGGCCTCCGGACGGACGTAGAGATCCTCCAGGTAGATCCCGTGCACGCCTTCCCAGGTGGAGTAGTTCAGGAACCAGAGCGCAAAGCCCCGCACCCCGTCACTGTCCTCCGCGATGTGGGCGTAGACCCGCGGGTTTTCCCCGAAGAGCGATTCGTGCAGCATCTCCGGAGTGGTTTTGACGGCGTCCGGTTCCCGCTCGTAGATAGCCAGATCGTGGATCATGGTCAGGATTTCGGGGACATCGGCCGGAACGGCGGTTCGGATCACACTCATGGATCGAGAATACCGGGATCTCAGAGCCGGCCGAAGTCCAGCACCCTGATCACCGCTGAACCGGCCGCGTCGGAGGCCGCCAGGTCCACCTCGGCCCGGATGCTCCAGTCGTGGTTGCCGTCCGGGTCGTCCAGGATCTGGCGCACGTTCCATACCCCGTCGGCGGGCGTGATGACCAGCAGGTCCGGTCCCCGGGCGGAGGGCCCGTCGTTGAGGTACTCGTGCTCGTCCCAGTAGCCGTCCAGGGCGTCTCCCCAGCGCTCCGCGTCCCAGCCGGCGTCGCCGTCGAGCCCGCCCAGGGCGTCGATGTCGTCGTCGGCGGCCAACTCCACCCGGCGGAACATCTCGTTGCGGACCATCACCCGGAAGGCGCGCTCGTTGGAGGTGAGGCTGGGCGGCGGCGGAGGCGGGGCGTCATGCGGACGCGGGGCCGCACCGGAGGTCATCTCCTCCCACTCGTCCAGCAGGCTGGAGTCCACCTGCCGCACCAGTTCGCCCAGCCAGGCGATGATGTCCTCCAGGTCCTCGCGCAGCGCGTCCTGCGGCACGGTCTGGCGCAGCGCCTTGTATGCATCCGCGAGGTAACGCAGCACGATGCCCTCGGAACGGGCCAGCGAGTAGAACTGCACGAACTCGCCGAAGTTCATGGCCCGCTCATACATGTCGCGGACCACGGACTTGGGGGAGAGCTCAAAGTCGCCCACCCACGGCGCGGCCTTGCGGTACACCTCGAACGCCTGCCCCAGGATCTCGGCCAGCGGCTGCGGATAGGTCACCTCGTCCAGCAGGGCCATCCGCTGCTCGTACTCCAGCCCGTCCGCCTTCATCGCCGACACGGCCTCGGTGCGGGCGCGTTTGAGCTGCGCGGAGAGGATCTGCCGCGGCTTCTCCAGCGTGGACTCGATCACCGAGACCGCGTCCAGGGCGTAGCTGGCGGACTCCGGGTCCAGCAGTTCCAGCGCGGCAAGCGCGAAGGGGGAGAGCGGCTGGTTGAGCGCGAAGTTCAGCTGCAGGTGCACCGTCAGCCGGACCGTACGCCCATCCGGCCCCTGCTCCTCGGGCGGGATCCGTTCCAGGATGCCGGCGCCCAGCAGCTCACGGTAGATGCCCAGAGCCTTGCGCATCAGCTTCAGCTGCGCGGCACGCGGTTCGCGGTTGCTGGTGAGCAGCCGCCGGGCGGCCTGGAAGGGATCTCCCGGGCGCTCCAACAGGTTCAGCAGCATGGCGTGCGTGATGGTGAAGCTGGAGGTCAGCGGCTCCGGCACCGATTCGACCAGCCGGTTGAAGGTCGGCTCGCCCCAGCTGACAAACCCCTCCGGCGGCTTCTTCTTCACCACCTGGCGCAGTTTCTTCGCGTCGTCGCCGAATTTGGCGTGCGCCTTGGCCATTGCCTTGGCGTTCTCCACCACGTGTTCCGGGGCCTGCACGACGACGGTCCCGGCGGTGTCGTAGCCGGCCCGGCCGGCGCGGCCGGCGATCTGGTGGAATTCGCGCACCTGCAGCACCCGGGTGCGGACGCCGTCGTACTTGCTCAGCGCGGTCAGGAGCACGGTACGGATGGGCACGTTGATGCCCACGCCCAGGGTGTCCGTCCCGCAGATCACCTTCAGCAGTCCGGCCTGCGCCAGCTGCTCCACCAGGCGCCGGTACTTGGGCAGCATGCCTGCATGGTGCACGCCGATGCCGTGCCGCACCAGCCGGTTCAGGGTCTTGCCGAAGCCCGCGGCAAAGCGGAAACCGGCAATCAGCTCCGCGATCCGGTCCTTTTCCTCCCGGCTGCAGATGTTGATGCTCATCAGGTTCTGTGCCCGGTCGATGGCCTCGGCCTGGCTGAAATGCACCACGTAGACCGGCACCTGCTTGGTCGACAGCAGCTCCTCCAGCGTTTCGTGCACTGGGGTCTGGACGTAGTAGTAGTGCAGCGGGATGGGACGCTCCGCGGTGGCGACCGTCGTCGTCGTGCGCCCCGTCAGTTCGGTGAGTTCGCGCTCAAAACTGCTGACATCGCCCAGCGTGGCGGACATCAGCAGGAACTGTGCCTGCGGCAGTTCCAGCAGCGGCACCTGCCAGGCCCAGCCGCGCTGCGGGTCGGCGTAAAAATGGAATTCGTCCATGATCACCGGTCCCAGCTCCGCAGCCGCGCCCTCACGGAGCGCTATATTGGCCAGGATTTCTGCCGTGCAGCAGATGATCGGCGCGTCCTGGTTGACCGCCGAGTCGCCGGTGATCATGCCGACGTTCTGCGCGCCGAAAATGGCGCAGAGGGCAAAGAACTTCTCCGAAACCAGCGCCTTGATGGGCGCGGTGTAGTAGCTCCGCTGGCCGCCGGCCATGGCATGGAAGTGAGCGGCGACGGCCACCAGAGACTTTCCGGATCCGGTGGGGGTGGCCAGGATGACGTTGTTGCCCGAAACCAGCTCCATCACCGCCTCATCCTGCGCCGGGTAGAGCGCCAGGCCGCGGTGTTCCGCCCAGTCGAGGACGGCGGTGTAGACGTCATCCGGGTCGGGGGCGGCTCCGGAGCCTTGGGGGAGGGTGGTCAGCTGGTCGGCTAGGTTCATGATGCCTCCAGCTTATGGGTTTTCCGCGCCGTGGCCCGGCTGCCGGCGGGCGTGTGGCAGGATGTGGCCATGGAATGGGATCCGGCGAAATACGGCGAATTCGGGGATTACCGGAACAGGCCCTTCTTCGACCTCACGGCCCGCGTGCTGGCTGAGGCGCCGCGGCGCGTGGTGGACCTGGGCTGCGGCCCGGGCAACCTGACTGCAGCCCTGGCCCGCCGCTGGCCGGATGCCCAGGTGGTGGGACTTGACTCCTCGCCGCAGATGATCGAGGCGGCCCGCGGACTTTCCGGCGCGCCGGAGAACCTTTCGTTTGCCCTGGCGGACATCGCCGCCTGGCAACCGGAACCGGGAACGGATGTGGTGATTTCCAATGCTGCCCTGCAGTGGGTGCCCGGACATTTGGGCATGATGGCCGGGTGGCTGGCTGCCCTGGAACCGGGCGGTTGGCTTGCCGTCCAGGTGCCGGGGAATTTCGGCTCGCCCTCACACACGCTGATGCGCCAGCTGGCGGAATCGGACCGCTGGCGGCCCCGGTTGGCCGGGGTGCTGCGGCACGACGACGTCGTTGCCCAGCCGGGCGACTACCTGCGCCTGCTGCTGGGGGCCGGCTGTGCCGCGGATGCCTGGGAGACGACCTACCTGCAGCTGCTGCAGGGCCCGCATCCGGTGTTGGACTGGGTCAGGGGGACTGGACTGAGGCCGGTGCTCGCGGCCCTGACCGCAGCCGAGGGGGAGGAGTTCGAAGCGGAGTATGACAGGCAACTGGCCCAGGCCTATCCCGCGGACCGGCATGGCACGGTCTATCCGTTCCGGCGGCTGTTCTGCGTGGGGCAGAAGAAGACGGGCTAGCGGAAGCGGGAGGAAAAAATGGCAGATACGGAATTGCAGTCCTTTCCCCAGGACTGGCAGCGTGCGCTGGTGATCATGGCCCACCCCGACGACCCCGAATACGGTGCCGCGGCCGCCGTCGCCCAGTGGACCGCCGCCGGGAAGGAGGTTAGTTACCTGCTGGCCACCCGCGGGGAGGCGGGCATCGCCGGCCTTCCGCCGTCGGAGGCCGGGCCGCTGCGCACCGCGGAACAAACCCGTGCCTGCGCGCACGTGGGGGTCAGCCGCTTGGATTTCCTGGACCTGCCGGACGGCCGGCTGGAGGAAGGTATCGCACTGCGCCGGACGCTGGCACGGGAAATCCGGCGCCGCAGGCCCGAGCTGGTAGTCACCCTGAACCACCGCGATACCTGGCGGCCCGGTGCCTGGAACAGCGCGGACCACCGCGCGCTGGGCAGATCAGTGCTCGATGCCGTGGGCGATGCGGGCAACGACTGGATTTTCCCGGAACTGCGGCAGGAGGGGTTGGGCCTGCACAAGGTCCGCTGGGTTGCGGTTGTGTCCACGCAGCCCAGCCATATCCAGAGCGTGGACGAGTCCAGCATCGAGGCTGCGGTGGCCTCCCTGGCCGAGCATGCCCGCTACCTGGCGGCGCTCAGCGACACCCCGGTAGCGGAACAGGCCCGGACCCAGGTTGGCTGGGTGGTCGGCAGCCAGAAGGCCGTGCGGTTCGAACTGTTCGGCGGGTAGCCCTTCACCAGCCCCGTGCGCGCCATTCGGCCAGCTGCGGCTTTTCGGCGCCCAGCGTGGTGCCGGTTCCGTGGCCGGGATGGACCACCGTGTCGTCCGGCAGGACGTCGAAGACCCGGGCGGTGACGTCGTCCAGCAGCGAGGCGAAGCGCTTCGGGTCCTTCTGCGTATTGCCGACCCCGCCGGGGAAAAGCGAATCGCCGGTGAACAGGTGGGCCGGGCCGTCCGCGTCCCGGTAGAGCAGGGCGACCGAACCGGGCGTGTGGCCGCGCAGGGCAATCGTTTCCAGCTCGAACCCGTCCACCGCGATTCTCTGGCCGTGCGCCAGCGGCAGGTCCGTAGGCACGTCGATGTCCCCCACGTCGTCGCGCCCTGCCGCCGTGCGCACACCGGCCCGCCCCGCGATGCTGCGCAGGGCCCGGACGTGGTCCCAATGCGAATGCGTCGTGACCACGAGGTCCAGCCGCGTGGGCACCTGGGCGTCTCCGCTGGCCGAGGACAGGAGCCCGTCGATAGCCGGGACGTCGTCGGCGGCGTCGATCAGGACCTGGGCACCGGTCTTTCGGGAGGTGATCAGGTAGACGTTGTTGTCCATCGCGCTGACGGCGATACTGCGGATCGAGACCTCCGAAAGGTCCCAGTGCTGAGCTGTCATGCAGCCAGTCTAGGCCGGGGCCAAGCTGGCGCGGCGCGGGCACAAGGCATCCCGGACAGGCGTATAGTTGACTTAGTCAAATATCTTCGTGCAGTAAGACTTGTGGAGGAAGACATGTCCGTGCAGGACCAGACTCTGGTTGAGCTCGTCAACGAGGTTTTCCGGCTCTTCCGCACGCTGAAGTCGATGTCGATCCATGAAACTCCGTCCGACCAGCCCGGACTCGCACATGCCGGCATCCTGGGCCTGCTCTCCCGGTTGGGGGAGTGCCGTGCCACCGAGGCCGCGGCCGAACTTGGCGTTGGACCTTCCGTGCTGAGCCGGCAGCTTGCCGACCTCGATGCCAAGGGGCTGGTGGAACGGCGGCCGGACCCGGAGGACGGCCGGGCCACCTTGCTCCGGGTATCCGACGCCGGCAGCGATCAGCTCAAGGCGATCATGCTGCGGCGCGCCGAGCGGATGCGCGAACGCCTGCAGGGCTGGAGCGAAGAGGAAGCCCGGGAGACGCTGGCCGCCGTCGCGCACCTGGTGGAGGCCTTCCGCGAGCCGGCCACGGGCACGGAAGCCCGGCGCAGCCAAAAAGTTTCGCCCTCAGGATAACCCCGCTGACAATCCGCTCCGCACGGCGGTAGCTTTGCACTGGTTGCCAGCTTCCGCCCCGTGGATCAGCCTGCAGGATCCACCGGGAAACAACGGAAACCCGCTTCGGTTCCACCCATAGACCTGCCACTAGTTCCGTTGGAGGAAACGTGCTGTTCCGTTTGATAGGGCGCAATCTGGCCCCCTTCAAGCTCCCGCTGACGCTGATCATCGTCCTGCAGTTGCTGTCCACGCTGGCCACCCTCTACCTGCCGACCCTGAACGCGGACGTCATCGACGACGGCGTGGTCAAGGGCAATACCGGCGTCATCCTGAATCTGGGCGGCTGGATGCTGGCCATCACCGCCGGCCAGGTGGTCTGCGCCGTCGCGGCCACTTATCTGAGTGCCCACCTGGCGATGAAAGTGGGCCGGCAGATCCGCACCGACCTGTTCACCAAGGTGGAGTCCTTTTCGCTGCAGGAGGTGGGCGGTTTCGGGGCGCCGTCCCTGATTACCCGGACCACCAACGACGTCCAGCAGGTCCAGATGCTGACCCTGATGAGCTTCACGCTGATGGTCACGGCACCCATTATGTGCGTCGGCGGGATCGTCCTGGCGCTGAACCAGGATGTGCCATTGTCCAGCCTGCTGCTGGTCATCCTGCCCGTGCTGGTGGTGGCGATTGCGCTGATCGTGCGCAAACTCGTCCCGCTGTTCCGGAAGGTGCAGAAGCAGTTGGACCGGATCAACGGTGTGCTCCGCGAGCAGATCATGGGCATCAGCGTGATCCGCGCGTTCGTCCGGCGGGAC
Source organism: Micrococcaceae bacterium (assembly GCA_035475875.1). Taxonomy (GTDB): domain Bacteria; phylum Actinomycetota; class Actinomycetes; order Actinomycetales; family Micrococcaceae; genus Arthrobacter_M. Next base: position 5,529 of record DATIMB010000309.1, on the reverse strand, counting down.
CACGAAGAGGCCCGGTTTGCGGTCGCCAACGGTGACCTGACCCACACCCAGCTCCAGGCCGGCCGGCTGCTGGCGCTGATGTTTCCGTCCATTTTCGTGGTGGTCAACCTGGCATCCGTGGGGGTGTTGTGGTTCGGCGGCCAGCGGATCGAGTCCGGGGACATGCAAATTGGCGCCCTCACCGCGTTCCTGAGCTACATCCTGCAGATCCTGATGTCGGTGATGATGGCCATGTTCATGTTCATGATGATCCCGCGCGCGGCGGTCAGTGCCGAACGCATCCAGGCCGTGCTGGACACCCAGCCTTCGGTCCGGAACGCAGCCGGTTCGCTGGAGGTGCCCAGGCTGGCCGGAGAGCTGGACTTTCGGGACGTGGAGTTCACCTATCCCGGTGCGGAGGCGCCGGTGCTGTCCGGGCTCAGCTTTTCAGCCAGGCCGGGAACGACGACGGCGATCATCGGTTCCACGGGCAGCGGCAAGTCGACGTTGCTGAACCTGATTCCGCGGCTGCTGGACCGTTCCGCCGGATCGATTGCCGTGGACGGGCATGACAGCACGGCGCTGACGCTTGAGTCGCTGCGCTCGGCCATCGGCCTGGTCCCGCAGAAGGCATACCTCTTCTCCGGGACGGTGGCCAGCAATCTGCGGTTCGGCAAACCCGACGCCACCGAGGAGCAGATGTGGCGGGCCCTGGAGATCGCGCAGGCCGCCGATTTCGTCCGGGAGGCGCCGGAGGGCCTGGATGCTCCGGTGGGCCAGGGCGGTTCGAACTTCTCCGGCGGCCAGCGGCAGCGGCTCTGCATAGCGCGGGCCATCATCAGTAACCCGTCCATCTATCTCTTCGACGACAGCTTCTCCGCCCTGGACTTTGCCACCGACGCCAAACTCCGGGCGGCCCTGAAGCCGGTGACCACCGAGGCCACCGTGCTGGTCGTGGCCCAGCGGGTCAATACGATCATGCACGCGGACAACATCCTGGTCCTGGACGAGGGCCGGCTGGTGGGACAGGGCTCGCACGCCGAGCTGATGGCCGGCTGCGGCACCTACCGGGAAATCGTCACCTCCCAGCTGACCGAATCGGACCAGGAGCACGCAGCATGAGCATGATGGCACGGGGCCGCGGGGTCCCGATCCAGAAACCGCGGGCCTTCGGCCCCACGGTGAAGCGGATCCTGGGCCTGATGACCCCGGACCGGCCGAGGATGATCGCAGTGGTGCTGCTGGCGGCTGTCTCGGTCGGGCTGACCGTCACGGCACCGAAGATCCTGGGCCATGCCACGGACATCATCTTCCAGGGTGTGATCGGGCATATGCTTCCGGCCGGCATCAGCAAGGCGCAGGCCGTCGCCGGGCTGCGCGCCAACGGACAGGGACAGATCGCGGACATGCTCAACGGCATGAACGTGGTTCCGGGCCAGGGGCTGGACCTGCAGGCCCTTGGCTGGACCATGGTGGCCGTGCTGGCGCTGTACGTCGCCGGTTTCTTCTTCAACTGGAGCCAGGGCTACATCACCACCGGCATCGTGCAGCGGGCCATGTTCCGGCTCCGGAGGGACATTGAGGGCAAGCTGGACAAGCTTCCAATGTCGCACTTCCAGGAGGAGGCCCGTGGCGATGTCCTGAGCAAGGTCACCAATGACATCGACAACTTCTCGCAGACCCTGAACCAGACGCTCACCCAGCTCCTGGTATCGGTGCTCACCGTCGTCGGCGTGATCGTGATGATGTTCTCCATCTCCCCGCTGCTGGCACTCATCGCGCTGTGCAGCATCCCGATCATGGCCTTCATCACGGTGACCATTGCGAAACGCTCCAAGGTCCAGTTCATGGCGCAATGGAAAACGACAGGTGAGCTGAACGGCCACATCGAGGAGATGTTCACCGGGCACGAGATCGTCAAGGCATTCGGCCAGCAGCAGGCAGCGATCGACAAATTCGCCGTCTCCAACGAGGGGCTGTACCGCTCCAGCTCCAAGGCCCAGTTCATCTCCGGCATCATCATGCCGTCCATGAACTTTGTCTCCAACCTGAACTACGTCGTCGTCGCCGTCGTAGGCGGCATCCAGGTGGCCTCCGGCTACCTCTCGATTGGCAACGTCCAGGCCTTCATCCAATACTCACGCCAGTTCAGCCAGCCGATGGCCCAGATCGGCGGCATGATAAACCTGCTGCAGTCCGGCGTAGCGTCCGCCGAGCGGGTCTTTGACCTGCTGGATGCGCAGGAGCAGGCCCCCGATCCGGTTCCCGCTGCCACCCTGGGTGCCACCGCGGGCCGGGTCGAGTTTGAGCACGTGAACTTCAGCTACCAGCCGGACCAGCCGCTGATCACCGACCTCTCGCTCAGCGCGGCACCCGGACAGACGGTGGCCATCGTGGGTCCCACCGGGGCCGGCAAGACCACACTGGTCAACCTGCTGATGCGCTTCTACGAGATTGATTCCGGCCGGATCACCATCGACGGGGTCAACACCGCGGAGATGACCCGCGACGACCTGCGCCGCCGGTTCGGTATGGTGCTGCAGGACGCCTGGCTGTTCGAGGGCACCATCCGGGATAACCTGGCCTACGGGCGGTTGGACGCGACCGAAGCGGAGATCATCGAGGCGGCCGAGGCCACCTACGTGGACCACTTTGTCCGCTCCCTCCCGCACGGCTACGACACGGTGCTCAGTGACGACGGCGGCAGCCTCAGCCAGGGCCAGCGACAGCTGATGACCATCGCGCGGGCCTGGCTGGCCAACCCCGCCATCCTGATCCTGGATGAAGCCACCAGCTCGGTGGACACCCGCACCGAGGTGCTGATCCGGCAGGCCATGAACCGGCTGCGCGAGTCCCGGACCAGCTTTGTGATCGCGCACCGGCTCTCCACCATCAGGGATGCGGACCTGATCCTGGTGATGGACCACGGCCGGATCGTAGAACAGGGCCGGCACGAGGAACTGCTGGAGGCAGGCGGCTTCTACCACGACCTGTACATGTCGCAGTTCGGGGATCCGCTGGTGGAAGAAGCGGAGCCGGCCCGGTGAGCACCGGCACCGCCGCGGCCACCACCTCCGCCACCAATTCGGCCACCACCTCCGGCGCGGGGAAAATCCTGCTGGCCAGGTGGCAGCTCAACCAGTCCTCCTCGGTGCCCCCGTTTGAACAGCTCCGGACCCGGATCCTGGACCTGGCCGCGTCCGGGAAACTTGCCGTGGGAGCCCGTCTGCCACCCGTACGCGTCCTGGCCGGCGAGCTGGGCGTGGCCACGAACACCGTGGCCAGGGCGTACCGCGAACTGGAAGCGGCGGGGATCGTCGCCACCCATGGCCGGGCCGGGACGGTTATCGCCGCCGGCGGAGACCAGCTGTTGGCCGAGGCTGCTGCCGCGGCGGCAGAATACGCCGCCGTCGTCCGCCGGCAGGGGATTCCGCTGGCCAAGGCGCTGGATCTGGTGCGCGCCGCCGTCGAACATTCCGCCGGCACCTAACCTGAGCCTGCCCGGCGCCTAACCTGACCTGCCCTGCCTCCCGTGGAAGCAGTCAGCTGGGGGCGAAAAAGCCCTGCTGGAGTCGACCTTCGAAGAAGTCTTCGATTAGGATAAGATACGTGCCAAAAGCAGCCCAGACGTCCCTGTCGAGGGAATCAGTGTCAGACGAAAGCCCCGTGGAGGAATTCCGGACCCGGGAAAACCCGGCCGGCAAACCGCACACCCCAGCCTCCGGGCACGATTGGCAGGCGGAGCTGGCGGACCCGCCGATGCGCGAACCCAACTCAGGGGAAAGCGGGTCCGTTCCCGCCATGAGTCTGGCCGCGGACGGAATCCAGGGCAGGCACGACCTGTCCCGGCTGGTGGTCAAGGGTGCACGCGAGCACAACCTGCGCAACGTGGATCTGGACCTGCCGCGGGACGCCATGATTGTCTTTACCGGGCTGTCGGGCTCCGGGAAGTCCTCCCTGGCCTTCGATACCATCTTCGCCGAAGGCCAGCGGCGCTACGTCGAATCGCTGTCGGCCTACGCCCGCCAGTTCCTGGGCCAAGTGGACAAACCGGACGTGGATTTCATCGAGGGCCTGTCCCCGGCGGTGTCCATCGACCAGAAATCCACCAGCAAGAACCCGCGGTCCACCGTGGGCACCATCACCGAAATCTACGACTACATGCGCCTGCTCTGGGCCCGTGTCGGACGGCCGCATTGCCCCATCTGCGGGGAGCCGGTAGCCCGCCAGACGCCCCAGCAGATTGTCGATCAGCTGCTGGAAATGCCGGAAGGCACCCGCTTCCAGGTGCTGGCACCGGTGGTCCGCGGCCGCAAGGGCGAGTTTGTTGACCTGTTCAGGGAACTCACCGCCAAGGGCTACTCGCGGGCCAAAGTGGACGGCAAGCTGATCCAGCTGGCGGAACCGCCCAAGCTGGGCAAACAGTACAAGCACACCATCGAGGTGGTGGTGGACCGTCTGGTGGTCAAGGACAGCATCCAGCAGCGCCTGACGGACTCGGTGGAAACAGCGCTGGGCCTGGCCGAGGGCAGGATCCTGGCCGAGCTGGTGGATCTGGACGAGGACGACAAGACCCGCATCCGCTCCTTCTCCGAAAACCTGGCCTGCCCGAACGAGCACCCGCTGGCCATCGACGAGATCGAACCGCGCTCCTTCTCCTTCAACAATCCCTTCGGTGCCTGCCCTGCCTGCAGCGGGATCGGCACCAAGCTGGAGGTGGATGAGGAACTGGTGGTGCCCAACCCCACACTTTCGCTGGAGGAGGGGGCGATTGCCCCCTGGTCGCTGGGGGCGGCGACGACGGAGTACTGGAACCGGCTGCTGGAGGGCCTGGCCGCGGAGATGGGCTTCGCCATGGATGTGCCCTGGCAGAAGCTCCCCGCAGACGCCCGGGCATCCGTGCTGTACGGCAAGGACCACAAGGTGGTGGTGCAGTACCGCAACCGGTTCGGCCGGGAGCGTAAGTACAGCACCGGCTTCGAAGGTGCCATCCAGTACATCCAGCGCAAGCATCTGGAAACGGAATCCGATTCCGCCCGGGACCGCTACGAGGAATACATGCGGCAGATCCCGTGCCCGGCCTGTGGCGGAGCACGGCTGAACCCGGCCTCGCTGTCGGTGCTGATCAACGGCAAGTCCATCGCCCAGGTCACCGCCCTGCCGCTGCGCGAATGCGCCGAGTTCCTGTCCACCCTGGTGCTGACCGGCCGCGAGGCGCAGATTGCCAGCCAGGTGCTCAAGGAGATCCAGGCCCGGCTGAAGTTCCTGCTGGATGTGGGCCTGGAGTACCTCAACCTGGAGCGCGCCTCCGCAACGCTTTCGGGCGGCGAGGCACAGCGCATCCGGCTGGCGACCCAGATCGGTTCCGGGCTGGTGGGCGTGCTCTACGTGCTGGACGAGCCCTCGATCGGACTGCACCAGCGCGACAACCGCCGCCTGATCGGCACCCTGACCCGCCTTCGGGACATGGGAAACACCCTGATTGTCGTGGAGCATGACGAGGACACCATCCACGAGGCCGACTGGGTGGTGGACATCGGACCCGGCGCG
>DATIMB010000308.1:0-5465 GCA_035475875.1 Micrococcaceae bacterium | reverse complement strand
CCTGTTCCAGACGGTCTACTCCTTCTCACCCCAGGAATATGGCCTGCTCTTCGGCATCAACTCATTGGGCATTGTGGCGGGGGTGCAGATCGCGGCCCGGCTGCTGCGCCGGATGGGTCCGCAGTGGGTGATTGCCATGGCTACCGTGGTGCAGGTCGCCTCGGCGGGAATGATCGTGCTTTTCGACCAGGCCCAGTTGGGCCAGTGGGGCATCATCGTCCCGCTTTGGTTCTACATCCTGGCCACCGGTTTCATGTTCCCCAGCATCCAGATCCTGGGCCTGGCCAGGCATGGCGCCCAGGCCGGCACCGCGGCTTCCCTGCTGGGTGCCGCCACCTTCGGCTGCGCCGGCCTCATTTCCCCGGTCGTCGGCCTGGTCGGCGTCCAAAGCGGTACCCCGATGGGCGCGGTGATGGGAACCTGCATTGCGCTGGCGATAGCGGCACTCTGGCTGATCGTGCGCCCCCGGACCGTGCCGGCCATTTGAGCAGGCCTGCTCGCCGACGCACCGGCTGGCGCAGCACGGGTGCCGAATGACGCCCCCGCCAGGCCCGCTGGCTCTGGCCCCGGACTCGCCAAGCGGGATAAAATCGAGTGTGGCTAAATGGCAGGATCCTGAGCCGATTCCCGCCACGTGGCAGCGGCTCGACGCCGGGATGCTGCCGCTGTGGTGGGACCGTTTGTGCGCCCAGACCAGCCATGAATCCGCAGCCTTGTACGCCTCCGGCCTGTTCACCGAGGACCGCCGGCGTCCGATTGCCCAATGGTACAACCCCGCGCTGAACGCCGCGATGCTGGTAGCGCCGGAAACCTCGCCGGAATGGCCCGTCCAGCGGTTTGGCATCTTCTACGCCCCGCCCGGTTCCGGGTTTGAACGGGTCCACTCGGCCGCCCATGAGTGGCATCCCAAATCCCCCCGGCAATCCCCCACAGAGGACGAGGCCTTCGCCGCCGCTATTGGGGAGGCGGAACGCTTCCTGCAGGTGGAGATGAACTTCGTCTGACGCACGGAACCGCCGAACCCGGAGGGAAGCCGGCCTCGTGTCAATCCCCGGACCGGCGAGCCTGGGTCGCCTCCCGGATCACGGCCCAGGCGTCCGCCACCGGGCCCACGTGCCGGAGTTTGTCGGGGTTGATCACAGCGCGGACCGTCTGGATCTGCCCGCCAAGTATGTCCAGGGTCAGAGTATTGACCACCCTGTTGTCCCGATCGCGGAGGACTGCGCCCGGCTGGCCGTTCACCTCATGCTGCTCCAACGTCCCCCCGATCCGGACGAACCAGCACAAGGTCGAGCCGAGCACCCGGGCAACGTTTTGGGCGCCGTAGATACCGCTGCCCCACAAGGGAGCCTTGCCTCCGCTGTCGCCGACCATCTGGACGTCGGCAGCGAGAAGCTCCCGCAGGCCATCGACGTCGCCTTCGCGGAGCGCGTCGAAGAAACGTGCCGCCAGTTTCTCCTGCTCCCGGCGGTCTGCCTCGAACCGTTGACGGCCCTGGTTCATGTGGCGCCGCGCCCGCGACGCGAGCTGTCGGCACGCTGCCTCCGACCTGTCCACCGCCGTCGCGACCTCGGGGAAACCGAACCCAAAGACCTCCCGCAAGACGAACACTGCGCGCTCCAGCGGGCTGAGCCGCTCAAGCAGCAGCAGGGCCGCCATCGACAACGAGTCGGCCAGCTCGGCCGAGCGCTCCGGATCCTGATAGGGGTCGGTGAGCAGCGGCTCCGGGAACCATTGGCCGACATATTGCTCGCGCCGAACACGGGCTGAACGCAACACGTCGATCGAGATCCGGGTCACCACGGCCGTCAGGAACGCCTTGGTCGATTTGGGCTGTGCCGGGGAGGCCTCGTAACGCAACCAGGTCTCCTGGACCGCATCTTCGGCCTCGCTCACGCTACCTAAGATCCGGTAGGCGACCGAGAACAGCAGCGGACGCAGTTCTTCGAACTCCTCGACTCGCCTCACGCCAGCTCTTCCTTAAAGCCTTGGCGCCAGGAGGGGTAGCGCAGTTCCCAGCCGAGCTCCCGTTTGGCCTTGGCATTGGAGAAGCCGCGCCCCTCCGTCATCATCACCACCGCCAATTCCCCGGCCAGCAGCCGGGCCACCCATCTGGGGATACGCATGGGCGGTTTCACCCCCGCGCACTGCGCCAGATACGGCAGCCACTCGCGGGCCGGGGCAGGTTCGTCGTCGACGATGTTGAACACGCCCTTTGCGTGCCGTTCCACGGCCAGGACAGTGGCGCCCGCCGCGTCGTCGAGATGCACCCATGAGGTGTAGCCGGTGCCGGCGCCGACGAGCGGGAACTGGCGCTTGCGCAGGAGTTCGACCTGATCGTCGATCGCGCCCGGGCCGTACAAGCTGCCGTACCGCAGGATCGCTCCGCCGCTCGCAACGACGACATCCTCGAGGTGGTGGAGCGCTTCGGCGAGCTCGGGCGTGCTCCGCAGGTCCGGGCCCAGAGGGTCCTCCTCGGTCTTCACCCATCCGCCGGCCCGGATGCCGTTAAAGGCGCCGAAGCCCTGCGCCACAACATGGGACACGCCGACCGCCTCAGCCGCGGCCAGCAGATGGTCCGTCCCCTGCGAGCGCAGCCGGTTGGTGGCCGCGAAAAACCGCTCGGGATGCTTCAGATCGGGCTTCCCCGCGTGCGCCCTGGACAGTCCGGTCATCTGGTGGACGATCGCATCGGGCCTGGCCGCGGCAACCGCCTCGCCTACCGACACCGCATCCAGCCCGTCCATCACGACTCCCGCTGCACCCAGTTGCGCCAGCAAGCCCAACTTGCCCGAGTCCGTCGTCGTCGCCGTCACCTGATGGCCACGCGCCACCAGTTGGGGCAGTAAACGCTGTCCCACAACCCCGCTTCCGCCTGCCACGAACACGCGCACAATCATCACCTTCCTGATTCCGGAGTTTGCCACCTATCCCTGAGACGAGACAGACCGGGCGTCTGTGACAGGGCTGGCCCTGGCTGGCCCAAGGCGGATCAGCAACGTACCCGCGTGTTGCCTGACCGCTACTGTTTCAGCGGTGCGAGCTGTATTTGCTTCGCAAGGGCGTACGCGATCGGAAGATCCGTTTTGCTCTCCACGAAGACACGTCCAATGACGAGAGCGGAATGGGTTGGCGAAGAAATCTGCGTCATGCCGTTCGGCGCGGTTCCCTTCCAGCCGGGCCCGCTGAGGACATAGTCGCCGGCCCTGGTTCCTGTCGTACGTTTGCCCACGTAAGCAAAATTGGAGCCCTTCGACGCGTCGGTAAACTGCAGGCTGAAGTAACGGCCGGCCATATCCGGTACGTGCAGGACCTGCGGCCCCTTGCTTAAATCCAGCCAGCCGCCAACGTAGAGCAAATCGTCCGCGCCGGTTGCCATCAGGCTCCCGCGCGACGCCGACGGGGAAGAGGTGGCCCCCACGGCGTAAAGCGTGTTGACGGGGATCGGGCCGTCACCGAGCCCATGCTTGAGAATCGCACTCTTGTAGCCGCTTACCGTCAGACGCGGCCAGAGGTAGATGAAAGCCGGTGCGCCCAGCCCCCACACGATGACTGCCGCTATGCCGAGTGGAATGATCTCGTCCCCGCTGGCGATCCGCCGGTAGACCACCCAAGCGAACACCGCCAGTATGACGACTGTAAGGGTACGTCCGTACTTCAGGATAAGGCGGTTCATATCACTGCGCCCTGACAACGGGCGGCAATTGGTACGTGCCGTCGAGGATTGCTGTGCCCGGCAGATACACACGGAACATCAACTTGAACTTCCCGGAAGGAGTTGGCAGCCAGTTCTGCTCATGCCTGCTCGGAGTCTGATGCTGGAGATAGATATCGACCGAACCGTCGGCGTTCTGCGCGAGGGATGAACGATCACCCACGCTATGGCGATTACTTGGATGGTCCACCATATAGCCGGCGACGTCGGTCGGAGTGAGCGACCAGAAGGCGTCGTTCGGTGGGAGTTTTCCGGTTGGAAACCGCAGGAAATATCCATGGCGGCCGCTCAGCCTTTGCCCGAAGCCATCCACGGAGGTCGTCCAGTACGCGGCCTCTTCAAACACATTGACAACGGGCAGGGCTTTGGCGCAGGCGGCCCGCACGAGGACTCCGTTGCCAGGCTGACCGCATTTGCGGATGGCACTCCAACCGTTGACAGTGGTTGTGACCGCCCTGCCAACCGCGTTCATAATGAGGATCGCCGTCAAAAACGCCAGCACGGCGCCGAGAATTATCCCTTGCACGACACCGGAGTGTGACAACCACGCGAGGGCCTCTCCCATGACTACAACGTACCACTGGGCTAAATAGCCCAGTGCTGTTCCGTCACCAACCGCCGCGCGTTGGCGTATGACCCTTTCGGGCATCGTCAGACATGGCCATTTCCGCCCGCAGGCCCAGGAGTCGGATCGGACGGCCCGCTTCGATTCCGGCCGCAAGGTCCAAGACGCGGGCGAGGACCTCATTCCAGTCGAATGCCCCGGGAATCTTCCTCGCGTAGGTCTTGGTGAAGAACGGCGCGTACCGAACCTTGAGGGTCAGCCCAACCACCGGCCGTCCTTCGGCCACAACGTCCTCAAGGACCCGCGCTGTCAGCTCCCTCACGGCGTCGTCCACCTGGGCAGGCTCGGTGAGGTCGCGCTGGAACGTGGTCTCCCGGCTATGTCCGCGGGCAACCCACGGGGTGTCGTCTACAACGCTGGCACCGTCGCCGCGTCCGAGCTCCGCGTACCACGGACCCATCCTGGGGCCGAACTCCGGAACCAGGTCTTGAGGGTCGGACGCGGCGAGCTCGGCGACTGTGGTGATGCCGAGTTTGGCCAGCCGGCCCGACACCTTGGTTCCGACGCCCCACAGGTCCTTGGTGGGCCGACTTCCCATGACGTCAAGCCAGTTCCCTGACGTTAGACGGAAGACGCCTGCCGGCTTGCCGAAACCGGTGGCGACCTTGGCCCGGACCAGGGTGTCGCCGATGCCTACGCTGCAGTGCAGCTGGGTTCGCCCCAGGACAGCCGCCTGCAACTGCCGGGCGTAGGCCTCCGGATTCTCTGTCTCGGTGCCCACAAAAGCCTCATCCCAACCCAGCACCTGCACGGTCGCGTCGGGCTGCGCACGCAGGGTGGCCATCACAGTTTCAGACGCCGCGAGGTACGCGTCCTGATCGACGGGCAGGATCACAGCGTCTGGCACTTTCCGGGCCGCAATGCGCAAGGGCATTCCGGAACCCACGCCGAACGCCCTGGCTTCGTAGGATGCTGTCGACACCACAGCCCGTTCCGTGGGGTCGCCGCGACCGCCGACGATGATCGGCTTGCCCGCAAGCTCCGGCCGCCGGAGCACTTCAACCGCGGCGATGAACTGGTCGAGATCGACGTGCAACACCCACCGGATTCCGTTCACGCCCCCAGTCTGCCCTAAACATGCCTGGCAAGCATCGGCTCTCCCCTGAGCTTGCGACGCGTACACCT
>DATIMB010000307.1:0-5073 GCA_035475875.1 Micrococcaceae bacterium | reverse complement strand
CCGGTGAGGAACTTGGCCGCGGCCGGGCCCTGCACCGCGTCGTTGCCCAGGCCGCGGAAGAACGTGGTCCAACCGTTCTGGGTCAGCGTCGGGTTGGTGGCCGACGGCGTGATGTGCACCAGGCCCTTCTGCTCGAAAATGTTGCCGGTAGCCTTGGATTCACCGGAGAACGGGAGTCCGACGACGCCAACGATGTCCGCTTCGCTGACAATCTGGGTGACCGGGCCGGTGGCCTTGTTCGGGTCCCCTTCGGTGTCAAACTTCTTGAACGCCACCTGGCAGCCCGGGTTGGCCTGGTTGTGCTGGTTGATGGCCAGCTGGATGCCGTTGAAGATGTTCACGCCCAGCTGCGCGTTGGGGCCCGTTTCGGCACCGGCGTACGCTAGGGTCGTGCTGGCCGGGCAGGTCGCCTTGCCGTCGCCCTTGGGGAGCACCGCATCAGCCGGCGTATCGATCTTGGTCAGTGCCGGGATGTTCACCTTGCTGGAGCCTCCCGCGGCGGTGTCCGAGGAGGTGCCCGTCCCGGCCTGGTTGGCACAGGAGGACAGCAGCATGCCAACCGTGGCTGCTACCGCCAACGTAGTGACGATTTTCTTTTGGTACATTGTTTGCCTTCCGAGCCGCATTTCGACGCGTGCCGGCACCATCGCCGGCACGCTCAATAACGAATATGTTCCCTGAGACTACAGCCAAGGTTGTGCGTTCTAACACATTTAGGCGAATAAAGATCAGGTAACGGCTTGAGACTACCGAATTATGCGCCACGGAACGGGGACGTCGCTGTTAAATTCCTGTAAACATGCCCGAAAGAATCTGCCTGCGGGCGCTGGTCGCCGGGCAGCCCGCGGGGCACTCGCAAAACCGCTGTGAAGCATGGAAATGCCCGCCCTCCCCTACGGGACGGCGGGCATTTCGGGAGGATCAGCTAAGCGATGCCAGCACTTCGTTAAGCTTCGCCGAGGGCCGCATCACGGCCTCAGCCTTCTGCGCGTCCGGCCGGTAGTAGCCGCCAAGGTCCACGGGCGATCCCTGCACGGCCAGCAGCTCGCCCACAATCGCGTCCTCGTTGGCCGTCAGGGCCTTGGAGACGGCCTCGAAGGACGCCGCCAGCTCCTGGTCCTGATCCTGCTTGGCCAATTCCTGCGCCCAGAACTTGGCCAGGTAGAAGTGGCTGCCGCGGTTGTCCAACTCGCCCACCTTGCGGCGGGGGGACTTGTTCTCCAGCAGGAACGTTCCGGTGGCCCGGTCCAGGGTGTCGGCGAGGATCTGCGCCCGGGCGTTGCTGGTGGAAGTGGCCAGGTGTTCAAAACTGACGGCCAAGGCCAGGAACTCGCCCAGGCTGTCCCAGCGCAGGTGGTTTTCCTTGAGCAGCTGCTGCACATGCTTTGGCGCCGAACCGCCGGCCCCGGTCTCAAACAGTCCGCCACCGTTGATCAGCGGGACCACCGAGAGCATCTTGGCGCTGGTGCCCAGTTCCAGGATGGGGAACAGATCCGTCAGGTAGTCGCGGAGCACGTTGCCGGATACCGAGATGGTGTCCTGGCCCTGGCGCAGGCGCTTGAGCGTGAACGCAGTGGCCTCCTCGGGAGACATGATCTCGATCTGCAGGCCCTCGGTGTCGTGGTCCTGGAGGTACTCCCTGACCTTGGCGATCAGGTTCGCGTCGTGCGCGCGGCCCGCGTCCAGCCAGAAGACGGCCGGTGTAGCGGAGGCACGGGCGCGGGTGACAGCCAGCTTGACCCAGTCCCGGATCGGCAGGTCCTTGGTCTGGCACGCGCGCCAGATGTCCCCCGGCGCCACCTGGTTCTCGATCAGCACCGCCCCGGATGCATCCACCACCTGCACCCGGCCGGCGGCCCGGATCTCAAAGGTCTTGTCATGGCTGCCGTATTCCTCCGCGGCCTGGGCCATCAGTCCGACGTTCGGGACGGTGCCCATGGTGGTCGGGTCGAAGGCGCCGTTGGCACGGCAGTCATCAATGACCACCTGGTAAACCCCGGCATAGGAGCTGTCCGGAATGACGGCCAGGGTATCGGCTTCCTTGCCGTCCGGGCCCCACATGTGGCCGGAGCTGCGGATCATGGCTGGCATGGAGGCGTCGACAATGATGTCGCTGGGCACGTTCAGGCTGGTAATGCCCTTGTCCGAGTCGACCATGGCCAGCGCGGGCCCGTCCTGCAGGCCCTTCTTGATGGCCGCCTCGACGCCGGCGCGGACGTCCTCCGGGAGTTCGCCGAGCCCGTTGAGGATGGAGGCCAGACCATTGTTCGGGCTCAGCCCGGCTGCCGCCAGCTGGTCGCCGTAGGTGTTGAACAGCTCGGCGAAGTACGCCTTCACCACGTGGCCGAAGATGATCGGGTCGGAGACCTTCATCATGGTCGCCTTCAGGTGCGCGGAGAAGAGGATGCCTTCCTCCTTGGCCCGTGCCACCTGGGCGGCCAGGAAGGCGTCCAGGGCGGCGACGTTCATCACGGTTCCGTCCACGACCTCTCCGGCCAGGACCTTGATGCCGTCTTTGAGCACCTCGACGGTGCCGTCGTCGTGCACCAGTTGGATCTTCAGGCTGCCGTCCGCGGCGATGACCACCGACTTTTCGTTGGAGCGGAAGTCGTCCGCCTCCATGTGTGCCACATTCGTCTTGGAATCCGGGCTCCAGGCGCCCATGGTGTGCGGATTGGCCCGGGCGTAGTTCTTCACGGACAGCGGGGCGCGCCGGTCCGAGTTGCCTTCCCGCAGCACCGGGTTCACGGCGGAGCCCTTGATCCGGTCGTAGCGGGCGCGGACGTCCTTCTGCTCATCGGTGGTGGGATTGTCCGGGTAATCCGGCAGTGCGTACCCCTGGCCCTGGAGCTCGACGATGGCGGCCTTCAGCTGCGGGATGGAGGCGCTGATGTTAGGCAGCTTGATGATGTTGGCCTCGGGTGTCTTGGCCAGGGCGCCCAGCTCGGCCAGGGCGTCCGGGATGCGCTGCTCCTCGGTCAGGTAGTCGCCGAACACGGCGATGATCCGGCCAGCCAGGGATATGTCCCGGGTCTCCACCTCCACACCGGCTGTCGATGCGAAAGCCTGGATGACGGGCAGGAACGAATACGTGGCCAGCATCGGGGCTTCATCGGTGTGGGTATAGATAATTTTGGCCATGGCCAACGCGTCTCCTACGGGTCTACTGATATCTGAAAATCCGGCGCCTAAACGTTGCTAAACCACCGGCTGGCTAAGGGAGGAACCGGCTCAGTGGAAGAAGTGCCGCGATCCGGTGAGGTACATGGTCAGGCCGGCCGTCTGCGCCGCCGTGATGACCTCCTCGTCGCGCATGGATCCCCCGGGCTGGACGACGGCGCGAACGCCGGCATCGATGAGCATCTGCAGCCCGTCCGGGAAGGGGAAGAACGCGTCGGAGGCTGCAACCGCACCGCGGGCGCGCTCCAGCGGGCTCCCGTCCGGTCCCAGGGCCAGGCTGTTGGCCCGTTCAATGGCCAGCCGGCAGGAATCAACCCGGTTCACCTGGCCCATCCCGACGCCGACGGAGGCGCCGTGGTTGGCCAACAGGATGGCGTTGGACTTCACCCCGCGGATGGCCTTCCAGGCAAACTGCAGATCCGCCATGGTCTGCGCATCGGCGGCCTGGCCGGAAACCAGCTGCCAGGTCTCGGGGCTGTCCCCGGCCGCATCCACACGGTCGGCGGACTGCACCAGCATCCCGCCGGAGACCTGCTTGAATTCCATGGCCGGTGCTTCGTATCCCTCCGGCAGCGTCAGCAGCCGGATGTCCGCGCGCTTCTGCAGCCGCTCCAGCGCCTCCGTGTCGAAGGACGGCGCGATGATGACCTCGGTGAAAACACCCTTCAGCCCGGCCGCCATTTCATAGCTGACCGGCCGGTTGCAGGCGATCACGCCGCCGTACGCCGATCCCGGATCGCAGGCATGCGCCTTGGCATGTGCCTCGGCTACCGGGTCCGCGGCGTCCGGGTCGGCGACGGCGATCCCGCACGGATTGGCGTGCTTGACGACGGCGACGGCCGGTTCGCTGAAATCGAAAGCCATCCGCAGCGCGGCGTCCGCGTCGACGTAGTTGTTGTAGCTCATCGGCTTACCATGCAGCTGGTCCGCCTGGGCGATCCCCGGGACCGCGGCCTTGTCCACGTAGAGCGCGGCTGGCTGGTGCGGGTTTTCGCCGTAGCGCAGCACCTCGGAGCGCTCCAGCGCCACGCCCGCGTACGCGGGCCAGCGTTCGCCGTCGTCGTTCAGCTCCTTCGCGGTCCAGGCTGCCACCGCATTGTCGTAGGAAGCGGTGTGCGCGAAGGCCAGCGAGGCCAGCCGGCGGCGCTGGGCCAGGGGGAAGCCGCCCTGCTGTGCCGCGGCCACCACCTCCGGGTAACTGGCCGGGTCGACGACGACAGCCACGGAAGCGTGGTTCTTCGCCGCCGCGCGGACCATGGACGGGCCGCCGATGTCGATCTGCTCCACCACCTCGTCATTGCCCGCGCCGGAAGCCACGGTCTGGGCAAACGGGTAGAGGTTAACCACCACCAGGTCGAAGGGCTCAATATCGAGCTCCTTGAGCTGGGCCAGGTGCTCGGGCAGTCGGCGGTCGGCCAGAATGCCGCCGTGGATCCGCGGGTGCAGCGTCTTGACCCGGCCGTCCAGCATTTCCGGGGAACCGGTGACCTCCTCCACCGGTGTGACGGGGATGTCCGCGGCGGCGATCCGGGCCGCCGTCGAGCCGGTGGAGACGATGCTGACACCGGCGGCATGCAGCCCCGCCGCGAGTTCCTCCAGTCCGGTCTTGTCGTACACCGAGATCAGGGCCCGGCGGATGGGAACGCGGTCAAGTGGCGTGCTGCTCACGAAGCTTCTCCAAAGGATGGTCCAAGAGGGGGACGCCTCAAGTTTATGCCAGGAAGGCACGACTGAGGGCTCCGGTCCGCCGGGTCTGGGTAGGCTGTCCCCATGACTGAGACGGAGATCACGGCCGCGCCCCTCGCCGACCAGCAACTGCGGCGGCTGGTGAACCGGGTCATCTGGCCCGGCTTCGTCGGAACCACGGTACCCGCCTGGCTGGCGGCCGCGCTG
>DATIMB010000306.1:0-6618 GCA_035475875.1 Micrococcaceae bacterium | reverse complement strand
GCGCCGTTCCGGCTACCTGCATCCCGGAGGTACCGTCCGGCCTGAAGGCAAAAGGGGTGCACATGTCCTCAGTCCTCAGCTCCGTCAGCACATACTCCTATGTGCTCGGTGACAAACCAGCTTCTTTTGCAGGCCTATTCCAATTCGACGCAACCGCGGACCGCTGGGAGTGGTCAGAGGAGGTCTACCGGATCCACGGATTCGAACCCGGAGAGGTGGTACCCACCACGGCCCTGATCCTGGCGCACAAGCACCCGGACGACAGGGCGCATTTCCAGGCCCTGCTTGAAGGCGTCCTCCGGGACGGCCACCCAATGGTCTCCCACCACCGCATCCTCAACGGCAAGGCCAAGACCCGCTACATCCTTCTCGTTGCCCAACCATGGGTGGAGGCCGACGGCAGCATCCGCGGCCTGAGGGGCGTCTGCATCGACAGCACGGACATCCGCCAGCGCGAGACCCAACTGGTAGCCGATGAGGCGGTAGCCAAGTCCGCTGAACACCGCGCAACGATTGAGCAGGCCAAGGGAGCGCTGATGTACCAGCACGGCATCGACGCGGACCAGGCGTTCCTGATCCTGTCCACCCTGTCGCAGAACACGAACACCAAGCTCTGGGCCATATCGGAGGAGATCCTGCGGCAGCGGCTGCACCAGCCGGTAGTCGGAGTCTGAACCTGTCGGAGTCTGAACTGGGATCCCGGGACCCGATGGTGCAGGGCCCTTCCGGTTAGGGCCCGGTCGGGGCGTGGGAGTATTGGGTACTGAGCCTCTGGCCGAACCTTGCTGGATCAGCCAAAGGATCCCCGACCTGCCCACTCAACTGAAAGCCCCGATGAACAAGCGCTGGCTTCTCGCCCTGCCCTTCGCCGCCGTCGTTCTGGCCGCCACGGCCTGCTCGCCCACCGGCAATTCACAGCCATCCTCCACCTCTCCCGCATCCCCGGCGGCGGCCGCGTCATCGCCAGCTTCACCAGCGGCCTCCACGGCTTCGCCAGCCGCTGATCCCTGGGCTCTGGTTCCCGCCAACGGCGCCTCCAACATTAGAGCTGCCGGCCTGGATATCCTCGATGCGGAGGGGGCTGCCGAGCATTACCACGTCCACCTTGACGTGTTCGACGACGGCAGGAGCATCCAGGTGCCCGCCGAAATCGGATTCAGCTTCGGCAGCAACGGTACGCCCAACGGAATTTCCGCCCTGCACGTCCACGACGGCTCAGGGATTGTCCACATCGAGGCGCCCATGCCCGGAGAGAGCTACACGCTTGGCCAGGTGCTCAGCGAATGGGGCGTCCTGGATGGCAGCGACCCCACGGCAGGGAGCGCCCATTCGTCCTCGAAGGACTGGACAGTCTACGTCAACGGGATCAAGCACGACGGCGACCTCCGGGATGTGGTGCTGAAGGCCCACCAGGAGATTGTCCTGGTCCATGGCGCTCCCCCGTCGCCCGTGCCTGCCACCTTCGCTTTCCCGGAAGGACTCTGACGTCCCAACCGTCAGCCGGGAAGACCGTGAAGTTCAGATCGCTGCCGGTCCGTCGATTATGGCGGGCGGGACGGCCTTTGTGTCTTACCGGCGCCTGGCCATCCCCGCACCTCAGTAAAATCGCAGGATGACCGAGACCGCAGGCAATTCCGTCACCCTCCGTTTCCTGGCAGCCCCCACCGACGTCGGCCACAGCGGCTCGGTGGATGCCGGCACCGTGCTGGAGTGGGTGGACAAGGCCGCCTATGCTGCCGCCGTCGGCTGGGCCAAGTCCTACTGTGTAACCGCCTACGTAGGCAACATCCACTTTGCGGATCCCGTCAACAGCGGCGACATGGTGGAGGTGGAGGCGACCATTGTCTACACCGGGCGGTCGTCCATGCACATCCGCACCGTGGTGTCCTCGGGCGACCCCAAGGGCGGATCGCCCACGATGCGCAGCCAGTGCCTGGTGATATTCGTCGCCGTCGGCGCGGACGGCAAACCCATCCCCGTCAAACCGTTCGAGCCCTCCACACCAGCGGAAGTCGAGGACCGCGATCACGCCCTGGCCCGGATCAAGATCCGGGAGGACATCGTACGGGCCATGAGCGGACAGCACTATACGGACGCGGGAACGGCCGAGCGGGTGGTTCTACGATTCGTGGCCGCCCCCACCGATGTGAACTGGGCCGGCAAGGTCCACGGCGGGATCGTGATGAAGTGGATCGACGAAGCCGCGTATGTGTGTGCCTCGCGGTACTGCGGGAACGACACGGTGGCGGTGTTCTCCGGTGGGGTCCGCTTTTACCGGCCGCTGCTGATCGGGCACGTGGTGGAAGTGGAGGCGAGGTTGGTCTACACGGGCATCAAGGGCATGCACATCGCCGTCCACGTGCGCTCCGGAGATCCCAAGGGACGGGAAATGAACCTCACCACCTACTGCCTGACCGTCATGGTGGCCCGTGATGCGGCTGGCAACTCCGTGCCGGTTCCGCCCTGGATTCCGGTCTCGGACGAGGACAGGCGCCTGCATGCCCATGCCCGGGATCTGCTGGAGATCCGCGGGCGGGCACCAGGCAACAGGCTTCCCAACCACCTGCTGGCGGCGGGAAGTTCGACGGCGGCTGGCTGAGGCCAGCGCGGGCTGCTTGGGTAGGTCAGGCGGTCATCACTCCAAAAGATCCAGCGGCCATGGTTCGACCGGCATGGAAATGTTGTGGCCCTAGGATTTGACTATGGATGGCCAAGGGGCAGACCGGGGCATGCGTACCCCGGTTGGAGATGCCGATGTCCCGCGTATGGCGCAACTCTTTGGCGAGCCGTCCCGCGCCCGGATCCTGATGGCGCTGTTGGACGGCCGGGCTTTGCCCGCGTCCCGTCTGGCTGATGAGGCTGGCGTGTCTCCTCCTGCGGCTAGTGCACAATTGGCGCGATTACGGTCAGCTGGGCTGATAACGGTCGAACAGTCGGGCCGGCACCGGTACTACAGCCTGGCAGGAGCGGAGGTGGCCGCCGTGCTGGAGGCGATGGCGGCAATCGCTCCACCAAAGCCTGTCCGTTCGCTGCGCGAGGGCACCCGCGCCCATGCCCTGCGGACCGCCCGCACCTGCTACGACCACCTGGCCGGGCAACTCGGCGTCGCCGTAACCAGAGGTTTGCTGAACCACGGCGCCCTTGCGTCCGTCGACGGCGTTCCAGGACTCCACCGTCGCCCGGGGGACGAATTGTCTTCCCCCGGCCGGAACAACCCCTACACCCTGGGGCCCGAAGCGGTGCCGGTGCTGGCCCGGCTGGGCGTTGACCTGGCAGCAGTCCGAAGCAGGGTCACGACGACGGGCCGCCCCCTTCTGAGGTTCTGCCTGGACTGGACCGAACAGCAGCACCATCTTGCCGGCGGGTTGGGGGCCGCCCTGCTGGAGGCTCTTATCGCCAACGGCTGGCTTATTCGGCCGCTTCGTGGCCGGGAGGTGCACCTGACCGAAAGTGGATCCGCCGGGCTGGCGAGGTGCCTGGGGGTCCCGCCACAGCAGGCCGTTAAAGCTGAGCCATTGGCACGGCACTCGGCGACACCCGACCGCTCATGAGCACGCTGGCAGGCTCCCTTGATGGGTACCAGCATGTGACGGTGCCGCGCCTGGCGCGCGGGCCGGTTTTATCTGCGATGGCCGCCATGGCCGTGCTGCTGACTGTTTTCAGTGCCGGCTACGGATACCACCGCGACGAGTTGTACTTCCGCATGCTGACCCCGGCGTGGGGCTATGTAGACCAGCCTCCGCTGAGCCCACTTCTAGTGCACCTCTTCAGCACTTTCGTCGCGGATGAGCCATGGGCAATCCGGATCCCGGCAACATTGGCTGCCAGCGCCTCCGTCTTGGTACTAGCCCTGATCACGCGTGAGCTCGGCGGCAGCAGGGCTGCACAAGTTCTCTGTGCCTGGGCCTATGCCTTCGCCGCGTTCCCCCTGCTCATGGGCCACCTGATGCTCACGTCGACAATAGACCTGCTGGCCTGGCCGGCTGTGACGCTGTTTGTCATCCGCGCCCTGCTGCGTCATCAGCCGGGCTGGTGGTATGCAGCAGGCGCAGTCGCCGCTCTGAGCACGTACAACAAACTGCTGATTGCAGCCCTGGTGGCCGCGCTGGGAATCGGGCTGCTGATCGCCGGTCCGCGCCGGGCTTTCCTCTCAGCACACCTGGCATGGGCGGCACTCGTTGCCCTGCTCATCGCCGCGCCCAACGTCCTCTACCAGGTGCTGAATGGTTGGCCACAGCTGGGCATGGGCGCAGCGCTGGCCCACAAGAATGCCAGCGACGTCCGGATCCAGATGTGGCCCTTTCTGGTGCTCCTGCTGGGGCCTCCCCTTCTGCCCATTTGGATTGCCGGGCTGATGGCACTTCTGCGGCGGCCCGGATGGCGCCGGGTAAGGTTCCTTGCCGTAGCGTTCGCACTGATTCTGGTCTTCACCTTCGCTGCTGGCTCGCAGTTTTACTACCCGTTCGGGCTGCTCGCGGTGGTCTTTGCTGCCGGCTGCGTTCCGACTGCAGCCTTCATGGCCCGCTCCGCAGCCCGGTGGCGCAACACGCTGGCCATCGGCGTGGCGGTAAACGCCGCCGTCTCCGCAGTACTTGGGCTGCCGCTGCTGCCGCTCTCCGTCCTTGGTGCCAGCCCGGTTCCGTCTGTCAGCCAGGTTGCAGCCGACCAGGTCGGTTGGCCTGCTTACGTCCGCCAAGTCGCCGCCGTCTACAGGGACGTACCGGCTGCCGACCGGGGGCGCACCGTAATCATCACCAGCAACTACGGCGAGGCCGGAGCACTCGCCCGTTATGGTCCTGAGCTAGGACTCCCCCAGCCCTACAGCGGCCATAATCAACTCTATTTCCGGTCAAGGCCCCCGGATGGCTCCATGACGGCCGTCGTGGTGGGCAGCCAAATCCGCTCAACCCGGCAGTTGTTCTCTTCCTGCATCCTGGCGGGCAGGCTGGACAATGGAGTGGGGGTCAGGAATGAGGAACAGGGCCAGGCCATCACCCTCTGCCATGGGCCGTTGGCGGCTTGGACTACGATGTGGCCCGCCTTCCGGCACTACGACTAGACGCGCAGGCCAGTGAGGCAATTCACTCCGCTTCGGGCAGACTTTCTGCAATTTACCCATTTGCCTGACAACCCTCCTTAGCCTTGACAACCGCCTTTAGCATCGCTATACCGATGGTTGTAAGCGGAGTGCAGCCTCGGTCATCAGGTCGTGGAGAGCGTAGGTGCCCGCAAAAGGGCGGCGGCGTGGCTGGACCCCGGTTGAACGTTCAACAGGGAGAGTGAGACGACAATGTCCAAGCTCGATCCGACCGAAGTAAGCAGCCCGGAACAGCGAAGCCAGGTGCGCAAGGCGGCAGTCGCCAGCACCATCGGAACGACTATCGAGTGGTACGACTACTTCCTGTACGGCGCAGCCGCCGCCCTGGTGTTCCCGCACGTGTTTTTCCCCCACATGTCGGCCTACCTGGGACTGCTCTCCGCATTCGCCACCTATTTCGTCGGATTCCTGGCCCGTCCGGTCGGAGCTGCGATCTTTGGCCACTGGGGCGATCGGATCGGCCGCAAGGCGATGCTGATCATCACGCTGCTGATGATGGGGATCTCGACCGCGCTAATCGGCGTGCTCCCGGGCGCAACCTCCTGGGGCGAAGCTGCCCCGATCGTGCTGATCATCCTTCGCATCTTCCAGGGCATCGCCGTCGGCGGCGAGTGGGGCGGTTCCATTCTGCTTTCGATGGAATGGGGTAATCAGAAGCGCAGGGGGCTGATGGCCAGCTGGCCGCAGCTTGGTGTTGCCATTGGCATTATTCTCTCCACCGGCCTGATGGCCCTGTTCAACGGCATTATGGGTACCGACGACTTCATCGCTTGGGGCTGGCGGATCCCCTTCCTGCTCAGCCTGGTCCTGGTCGCCATCGGGCTTTACATCCGGCTCAAAATCCTGGAAACCCCGATGTTCGCCGCGGTGGTCAAGACCCAAAAGACCCACAAGGCTCCGGTTCTCGAGGTGATCAGGAGGCACCCGAAAGCGATCATCATGTCGGCGCTGTTGCGGATGTCGGAGCAGATGCCGTTCTACATCGTGACGGCGTTCGTGCTGTCGTACCTGACCGACAAGAACCACAATTATTCGTACAACTTCGTTCTGATCGGCACCATGGTAGCGGCGGCCATTGAGCTATTTTGCGTGCCGTACTTCGGGAACCTGTCCGACACGGTCGGTCGCAAAAAAATCTACCTGATCGGGGCGGGCATCACCGGTATCTGGGGCTTTGTCTACTTCGCCCTTCTGGACAGCGGCATCAGTTGGCTGGTCTTCATTGCCCTGTCTGTGGCGCTCATCCCGCATGCCATGCAGTACGGGCCCCAGGCATCCATCATTGCGGAGAGTTTCCCGACCAATCTCCGGTACACCGGTGCCGGCCTGGGCTATCAGTTGGCCTCTATCATCGCCGGTGGCCCGGCGGCACTGGTTGCTACATTCCTGCTCCACCAGTTCGGTACCGGATACGCGGTTTCGGTGTACATCCTCGTCTCGGCCCTGATCACGATCGCGGCGGCTTTCGGGCTGAGGGACTACTCCAAGTCCGATATCTCGGATCCGGAAGTGTACGCCCG
>DATIMB010000305.1:0-26505 GCA_035475875.1 Micrococcaceae bacterium | reverse complement strand
CTGCAGATCTCCACCCGGTCCTCGATCGGACGGATCAGCGGCATCGGCTGGTCCGCCGGCTACCTGGGCGGCATCGTGGCACTGCTGATGGTGTACTACGGGCTGATTGCGCCCAAGGTCGGGATCTTCGGGATCACCGGGGCCGACGGCATGACCTACCGCGTGGTGGCGCTGTTCTCCGCGGCCTGGATCATTCTCTTCTCCATCCCGGTGCTGCTGGCGGTCCCCGAGGTCAAGCCGGACGCCGGGCTGCCCCGCGTCGGGTTCATCCAGTCCTATGTCCAGCTGTTCCGGACCATCGGCCGGCTGGCCCGCACCGAGCGGCACACCCTGTACTTCCTGCTCAGCAGTGCTGTCTTCCGCGACGGGCTGGCGGCGATCTTCACCTTCGGCGCCGTCATCGCCGTCGGCAGCTTCGGCTTCGCCAAGGGTGACGTGCTGATCTTCGCGATTGCCGGGAACGTGGTGGCCGCCGCCGGAGCCATCTCGGCCGGCTTCCTGGACGACAAACTGGGGCCCAAAACAGTCATCGTGCTCTCCCTTGTCGGGTTGTTGGCCTCCGGGACCGTGCTGCTGTTCAGCCAGGGCAAGACTGTGTTCTGGATCTTCGGGCTGCTGCTGTGCCTGTTCGTCGGCCCGGCGCAGTCCTCCGCCCGCACCTTTGTGGGCCGGCTTGCCCCCGCCGGCCAGGAGGGCGAACTGTTCGGCCTCTACGCCACCACCGGCCGGGCCGTGTCCTTCCTCGCTCCGGCACTGTTCGGCGCTTTCATCGCCTGGTTCGGAGCGCAGCGCTGGGGGATCATCGGCATCCTGCTGGTGCTGCTGGCCGGGCTGCTGCTCCTCCTCCCGGTCCGCTCCCCCACCGCTACGCACTCCACCCCCCGTTGAGTGTGGAGATCTGCCCCTTAAACCCCCGCTGCAGAGGGCACGTCTCCACACTCAACTTGACCGGTGAGGTTCCCAGCCGCGCAAGAGAAGCGCGTCCCGGATCAGGGTCACGGCTCCCGTATACCCGATCTTTGCGACTATAGCGGCGGTGATGCGCAGGGGCATCCACCCTGCCAATACGGTTTCGTTATCCCGGCGCGCGTCGGATTCCTGCTGTTGTGCGGTCAAATGGTGCCGTCCGTCGTATTGGACGGAGACCCGGCACTCACGGAAAGCCAGGTCTGGCCACGCAATCCCGTTTCCCTGCATGTCGAAGACGACGACGTCCAGGTCCGGTTCCGGCAGACCACGGCGCACTGCTTCCAGACGCAGATACGTCTCCGGCGGAGAATCTACGCCGACTCTAACAAGCTCCAACGCCATCCGGGCATTCCGAACGCCGCGGGCTCTCCCGTGCTGCCTAACGACCATTGCCAGATCCGCCAAAGAGGCCTTCGCCAGCACTGCAGGACCGAAACTGCGCTGATGGCTGCGGATGATCGAGTCGCCGGCCGCAACAAGGTCGTCAAGCAGCAGCACGGAAGCCAGATCCAGCCAGGTTCGCGCCACGGACGTAACCGGAATGCCGGCAACGACGCCCAGCTCGTCGTCCCGCACCCGCAGCCGGTGCCCGATGACGCCAAACCTTTCCGCCGCCGTCGTGCCCGTCCTGGCAATATGAAGCCGCGGTTCCCCTTCCATCCATGCCGGGACTGAAATTTCCCAGAGTCGGGCGGCGGTCCCGAAGCTTGCGAAAGCGCCGGGTGTAACTTCAATGACGGGACGCACAGCATCCTGGAACTGTTGCGCGTGGCCCCACGGCACCCTGATACCGCGGCTGGGAGTGAACAGGTCCTTGCCCTGCGACCGGCGACGGCTCAGCCCCTCGGCGGCGCCGTCGATGATCGTGAATGAGCGCCCTTGCAGTGCCTTGGGCAGTTTACGTCG
Organism: Micrococcaceae bacterium; assembly: GCA_035475875.1. GTDB lineage: Bacteria > Actinomycetota > Actinomycetes > Actinomycetales > Micrococcaceae > Arthrobacter_M. The sequence continues at coordinate 24,630 of DATIMB010000305.1, read as the reverse complement.
GACCGGCATGCCCCATTATTGTGGCCGCGGAGCCACACCCGTCCGGTTATCCACAGTCTCCGCGCCACACCGCCGTTGAGAGTCGAGCTCTGCCCCAAACAACGGCGTTTTAGGGTGCAGACCTCCACACTCAACGTCAGGAGGAGGACAGCGGAAGCCGCAGGGGCGGAGGCGCGGTCAGACGGTGGTGCGGTGAAAGTTCTGGAAGGACCGGGATGCCGTCGGACCGCGCTGGCCCTGGTAGCGGTTGCCGTAGTCGCCCGTTCCGTAGGGGTGCTCCGCCGGCGAGGAGAGTTGGAAGAAGCACAGCTGGCCGATCTTCATTCCGGGCCAGAGCTTGATGGGCAGGGTCGCGACGTTGGAGAGCTCCAGCGTAACGTGCCCGGAGAACCCGGGGTCAATGAAGCCGGCCGTGGAGTGGGTGAGCAGGCCCAGCCGTCCCAGCGAGGACTTTCCCTCCAGCCGCGCCGCCACGTCGTCGGGCAGGGTCACCGTTTCATAGGTGGAGCCAAGCACGAATTCGCCCGGGTGCAGGATGAACGGTTCGTCGGGCGCCACCTCCACCAGGCGGGTCAGCTCGGGCTGGTCCTCCGCCGGGTCGATGTGCGCGTATTTGTGGTTGTCGAAGAGCCGGAAGAACCTGTCGATGCGCACGTCAACGCTGGAGGGCTGCACCATGGAGGCTTCGAAGGGATCCAAGACAATGCGCTTGGCGTCAATTTCGGCGCGAATGTCGCGGTCTGAGATCAGCACCCTCTAAAAATAGCGCATCGGCCCGTGCCCCGTTCCCAGCCTCCGCGGACGGGGCGGGAACGACGACGACGGCGGCTACGGCTGGAGCTGCGTGGCCGGCGCCCCGATTTCGGTGCGGACGGCGAACAGTTCCGGGAAAAAGGTCAGTTCCAGGGCCCGCTGCAGGAATCCGACACCGGACGAGCCCCCGGTCCCGGTCTTCATCCCGATGGTGCGCAGCACCGTCTTCATGTGCCGGAAGCGCCAGAGCTGGAAGTTGTCCTCCAGGTCCACCAGTTCCTCACAGGCCTCGTAGAGGTCCCAGTACCGGGCGGGATCCTCATAGACCTCGCGGTACAGCTGCACCAGTTCCTCGCTGAACACATGGGCCTGGGTGAAGTCCCGGTCCAGCAGTTCGGCCGGAACGGCAAAGCCGCGCCGGGCCAGCAGCCGGAGGAATTCGTCGTAGACACTGGTCTGCTCCAACGCCTCGGTCAGCAGCGCGTGCGCTTCCGGATGGGAGGCAAAAACCTTCAGCATGCCGGCATTCTTGTTGCCCAGCATGAACTCCACGGCCCGGTACTGGTACGACTGGAACCCGGAGGAGGACCCGAGGTCACCACGGAACTGTGCATACTCGGAGGGGGTCAGGGTGGCCAGCACCGACCACTGTTCGGTCAGCGAGCGCTGGATATGCTTGATCCGCGCAATCCCTTTCATCGCCACGCGCAGGTCGTCGGCGATCAGAGCCCGCCGGACCGCTCTGAGCTCATGCAGCACCAGCTTCAGCCAGAGTTCCGAGGTCTGATGCTGGATGATAAAGAGCATCTCGTCGTGGTGTTCGGGCTGGCTGATGGGGTGTTGGGCGGAGAGCAGTTCGTCGAGCGCCAGGTAGGAGCCGTAGCTCATTTTGTCCCGGAAGTCCGTTTCAATGCCGGACTCAATCTTCCGCGTATTCTTCTTTACCGCCACAGCCAATCCTTACCCGTAGTTGCACCACTGCAGGAACCAAGACTACGCCGTCAGGCGCCTCCCCATCCCGCCCCAACGGAACCGGGAAACGGTGTGAGGCAACGGCGTAGCAGCGGCGCACTACAGTGGACGCATGGAGATTCTTCAGACCCCGCTGCCCGGCATCGGCGTCCGCCGGGAACTGATGCTGGCCAACGGCCGGCGGGTCGGTGTGGTCACGCACCGGGACGGGCAGAGCGAACTCATCGTCTCCCGGATCGATGATCCGGATGCCTGCGCCGCGTCCATTCCGCTCAGCGCGGAGGAGTCTGCGGCCCTGGGCGGGCTGCTGGGCGGGACCCGCCTGATTGCCCAGCTGACCGCCGAGCACAAGGACCTGACAGGGATAAGCACCCAGCAGTTCCTGATCTCGGAAGGCTCCCGCTACGCCGGCCGCACCCTGGGCGATACCCAGATCCGCACGCTCACCGGAGCGTCGATCGTTGCCATCCTGCGGGCGGGACGCGTCATCGCCTCCCCCAGACCGGACCAGGCGCTCGAGGCCGGAGACGTGGCTGTGATCGTTGGTACCGAGGCGGGTCTGGCCTCGGCCGCAGACATTCTGCAGTCCCAATAAACGGGAGCCGCCGGCACCGTGAATGAAACAACACTCTCGCTCATCCAGCTCGGCGTCGTCTTCTTCGGCCTAGGCGTACTGGGCCGGCTCGCCGGCCGCATCGGAATGTCCCCTGTGCCGCTGTACCTGCTGGGCGGACTGGCCTTCGGCCACGGCGGCCTGATCGACCTCGCCGGCATCAACGACTTCGGCCATATCGCCAGCGAGATCGGCGTCATCCTGCTGCTGCTCATGCTGGGCCTGGAATACACCGCCAAGGAACTGGTCACCGGGCTGCGGCAGTCGTGGATGGCCGGAGTGCTGGACCTGGTGCTGAACATGCTGCCGGGCGCGGCCGTCGCCCTGATCCTGGGCTGGGGGCCGGTGGGCGCCCTGGTCATGGCCGGAATCACCTACATATCCTCCTCGGGGATCATCGCCAAAGTCCTCAGCGACCTGGGCCGGCTCGGCAACAGGGAAACTCCCAGCGTGCTCTCCATCCTGGTCATCGAGGATCTGGCCATGGCCGCCTACCTGCCGGTCCTGACAGCGGTGCTTTCCGGCGTCTCGCTGGCCGGCGGGCTGACCGCCGTCGGGATTGCGCTGCTGGTGGTCACCGCGGTGCTGATCCTGGCCCTGCGGTTTGGCCACCTGGTCTCGGCCGTGATCGACAGCCCGGACCGGGAAACCTTTTTGCTCAAGCTCCTCGGCGCGGCCCTGCTGGTGGCCGGGCTGGCCTCCGCCATGCAGGTTTCCGCCGCGGTCGGAGCGTTCCTGCTGGGCATCGCGATCTCAGGGGCCACCGCGCATAACGCCACCCGCGTGCTCGAACCGCTGCGCGACCTGTTCGCCGCTACGTTCTTCGTCGTCTTCGGCCTGAACACGGATCCTGGCGCCATCCCGCCCGTGCTCGGCGTCGCCGTACTCCTGGGCCTGGTGACGGCGCTGACTAAAATCTTCACCGGCTGGTGGGCGGCCCGCCGCCAGGGCATCGGCAGACTGGGCCGCGCCCGCGCCGGCGCGGCACTGGTGGCCCGCGGCGAATTCTCCATCGTCATCGCCGGGCTGGCCATCTCGGCCGGCGGCGTACCGGCCGAGCTCGCGGCGCTGGCCACCACCTACGTGCTGATCATGGCCGTCAGCGGCCCCATCGTGGCCCGCTACATCGAGCCCCTGGTCAATCTGCTGCCCGGCCACAAGGCGCTCCAGTCCGCCTGAGGAAGGGGCCGACGACGGCGGCCCGAAGCGCCGTCGTCGGCCTCCTTCCGTCTGCCTCACCACGCCCCACCACCCGCGAACGGTCGGTAACTCCGGGTTTGCAGCCGCCAAGCCCACGGATACCGACCGTTCGCGCGCTGAGCCATACCCGAAAAGCCCCGTTGCCGGAACGGGCTCCGCGCGTATTGTGGATTACCTAATCGTTCGTCCCAGGCAAGGAGAACTGATGGGTTTTGACCAGTACCACGAGCCAGCCGAGGAACTGTCCGCCAGGACCCGGACGTTCGCGCGGATGTGCGCCAACCTGACCGAAGAGGCGGAGGCGATCGGCTGGTATGAGCAGCGGATTTCCCTGGAGGCCGACGAGGATTCCCGCGCCATCATGAACGACTCCCTGGGCGAGGAATACAAGCATTTCTGCATGGACCTGGAATTCCTGCTCCGCGCCACTCCGCTCTGGCGCCAGACGGCCCGCGGCATCCTCTTCCAGGAGGGGGACATCGTTGCCAACGGGGAGGCCTCCGAAGCGGCCGCCGGCTCCGGCCAGAGTCCGGAACCACCCGGTTCGGCACAGGGCTCCGTCCCCGATTCGTCGCTGCGGATAGGAAGCCTGCGGGGTGGTGACCTGTGAGCACCGACCATCTGCTGCGCAGCCAGGCCCCGATCTCCGACGCCGGCTGGGAACTGCTGGACCAGGAGGCCATCGGACGCCTCACAGTGGCGCTCGGCGCCCGGAAGCTGATCGACTTCTCCGGCCCGCACGGCTGGGACTATTCGGCCACCAATCTGGGCCGGACCGAAGGGTTGGCGCAGGCCCCCGTGGCCGGGGTGCGGGCCCACCGGCGCCGCGTGCTGCCGCTGACCGAGGTCCGGGCCCCGTTCAGCATCAGCCGGGCGGAGCTGGCGGACAATGACAGGGGCGCCGCGGACGTCGACCTGGACAGCCTGGACGTCGCAGCGCTGGAGATTGCTACCGCGGAAAACATGGCCGTTTTCCACGGCTGGACGGCGGCCGGGATCTCCGGCATCGCCGAGTCCTCCCCACACCCGCCGGTCCCCCGCGTCCCGGACTTCAACGACTACCCCAAACGGGTCGCCAAGGCGGTGGCAACACTGCGCCAGAGCGGCATCAGTGGGCCCTACGGCCTGGCGCTTGGCCCGGACGATTACACCTCGGTGATGGAAACCACGGAGCACGGCGGCTATCCGCTCTTCGACCACGTCCGCAAAATCCTCGGAGAAGGACCGGTTGTCTGGGCACCCGGCGTCAGCGGCGCCGTGGTCGTCAGCCTGCGCGGCGGGGACTTCCTCTTCGAGTCCGGCCAGGACCTGTCCCTGGGCTACCACCACCACGACGCCGAGACGGTCCATCTCTACCTGGAGGAGTCCTTCAGTTTCCGGGTGGCCACGCCGGAGGCGGCGATCGCCCTGGCCGGAGAGTAGTCCGCACCCTGACGGTACGCGCACGCAGCAGCGGAAGAAGGCGCTCATTGCCTCCCGCTGTCGATGGCGCCTGCGCCGGCGGTGCCGGCACCTCAACCCCCGCTTTGAATGTGATGCAGCTTACTGTTAGCATCAAATCCACAAAGTGGTGAACAACCCACAAAGTGGGTAATTCATCGGCCTGGGGAGGACATCCGACGAGAGGATTTCCGTCCCGGCGAAGCAGCCAAACCCCGGCTGCGGCCAGCCTTGGAACACCTTCAGTTGAGCGTCGCTTGGGAGATTACCAATGAAAGAGTCTGTGACCGCGCCGGCATATGCCGTCGAACTGGACGGGTGCACCAAGGAATATCCAATCGCGGGCGGGGGAACGTATTTCGCCGTGCGGGATATCAACCTTAAGGTCAAGCCCGGACGCTTTGTATCCATTGTGGGTCCCACCGGCTCGGGAAAATCCACCATCCTGAGTATGGCGGCCGGTCTGCTGACTCCTTCATCGGGGGACGTGCGAAGCTTTGGGGCGCCGGTGCAGGGCGTCAATCGGCGGGCTTCCTACATGTTCCAGCAGGACGCCCTGCTCCCGTGGAAATCGGTGATCGACAATGTGAGCCTCGGTCTGACCCTCGCAGGAGTCTCCAAAGCCGACGCCTACTCCGAGGCACGGCGCTGGCTCGAAAAAGTCGGGCTGAAAAACTTCGCGGACCGGTATCCGCACCAGCTCAGCGGCGGAATGCGCAAGCGCACAGCAGTGGCACAGGCCTGGATCGTCAACCCGGACATCCTGCTCATGGACGAGCCCTTCTCCGCCCTGGACGTGCAGACCCGGCAGATCATGGAAAACGAACTGCTCCAGCTGTGGCAGGAATCGGGCAAGGCCGTGGTTTTCATTACCCATGACCTGGATGAGGCCATCGCCCTCTCCGACGAAGTGGTGATTCTCGGCGCCGGCCCGGGCAGCACTGTGGTGGGTACCTACGAGATCTCAATCCCGCGGCCCCGCGATCTGCTGGACATCCGCGATGATCCTCAATTCATCGACCTGCACCGCGAGATCTGGGGGCGGCTGAAGGTCGAGGTCTCCAAAACGTATGAGGCGGCGCTGGCGGAAGAGGGGGAAGTCGCATGACCATGACAGGATCGAAGAATCCCGTGCAGAAATCCCTGGAGCGGGACGGGGGCCACCTGGTGCGCCGGAGTCCAGGCAAAGGCAGCCGGCCGAAGTCGGGGGCATCAGCCCTGACCATGCGCCTGACGCAGTTGGTGCTCGCGCTGGTGGTACTGGGTGCATGGGAGCTTTTAGTGCGCGCCGGCATCATTGACGAATTCTTTTTTCCCCGCCCCTCCGACATTCTTTCCACGGTCTGGGTGTGGATCTCCACGGGCTATGTTTTTCCGCACCTGCTGATCACCATGGAGGAATCAATACTGGCCTTCATCGTCGGAGCCGCGGCGGGACTCTTCCTCGGTTTCCTGTTGGCCCGGGTCCGGTTCCTCGAGCGGCTGCTGGATCCCTTCCTGCAGATGTTCAATGCACTCCCGAGGGTGGTGCTCGCTCCGATCTTCCTGCTCTGGTTCGGTCTGGGCATCTGGTCCAAGGTGGCCTTTGGCTTCACCCTGGTGTTCTTTATCGTCTTCTTCAACACCCTGGAGGGCGTCAAGGGCGTGGACCGGGTGCTGGTGGACAACGCGCGGATGCTCGGCGCGACCGAGAAGCAGTTGCTGCGCCACGTGTTCATTCCGAGCGCGCTGACCTGGATTTTCTCCAGCCTGCACATCAGCGTCGGTTTTGCCATCACCGGCGCCGTCGTCGGAGAGTATCTTGGCGCCTCCTCCGGCGTGGGCTACGCCATTGCGCAGGCACAGGGCGTGTTCGACACCCGCGGGGTCTTCGCCGGCATGTTCATTCTGATGTTTGCCGTGCTGATCATCGACCTGCTGGTGAACCGACTGGAAAAGCACCTCCTGAAATGGCGGCCCAGCCGCTCCGCAACCTAGACCAATCACTCGCATCGCCTGAAAGGGACCATCATGAAAAACAGGGATAATCGGCCCGGCCGCCTCATCCGTTCGGTCAAGCCGCTCGCTCTCATCGCAGGACTGGCGCTGGCACTCTCGGCGTGTGGTGCACCGTCCGCAGCCCCGCCGGGGCAGGCCGCAAACAACTCCCCCGCTGCCACCGGCGCTGCCGGCGGTGCTGCCGGTGGCGCCGGGGACAAGGTTGTTGTTGGCATCGGCGGCCAGACCCTTCTGACCTATTTGCCCACCACCCTCGCCCAGCAGTTGGGGTACTACAAGGACGAGGGCGTCAATGTGGAACTGCAGGATCTGCAGGGCGGATCCAAGGCGCTCACGGCCATGATCGGCGGGAGCACCCAGGTCACCAGCGGTTACTACGAGCACACTATCCAGATGCAGGCCAAGCACCAGTCCATCAAGGCCTTCGCCAACATGGGGCTCTCCTCCGGCCTGGCCCTGGTGGTGGCGCCAAAGAATGAAGGAACCATCAAGACGATTGCCGATCTCAAGGGCAAGAACGTCGGCGTCACGGCGCCGGGTTCCTCGACGGACATGTTTGTGAAATACCTGCTCTCCAAGAACGGCATGGGGACTACGGATGCAGCCGTCTCCGCCATCGGGGCAGGTTCTTCCGCCGTGGCGGCCGTTCAGCACGGGCAGGTGGATGCCGCCGTAATGCTGGAGCCCGACCTGACGGTACTCGGAACGCAGCTCGGCAAGCAGCCTGTTGTGCTGGAGGATGTGCGCACGGTCGAAGGGCTGAAGGACGTGTTCGGCACCGACGCCTGGCCGTCGTCGAGCCTGTATGCGAAGACCGACTGGCTGGAGAAGAACCCTGACACGGCTGCCAAAATGGCCAAGGCCATCCAGCGGACACTGCAGTTCATTGCCAGCCACTCCGGCGCCGAAATTGCCGCCAAGATGCCCCCGGCGTTCGCCGGCGGAAACATGGACCAGTATGCCGCCGTCATCGACAAACTCAAGCCCACGCTCAGCAAGGACGGCGCCTTCAGCGAAGCCGGCACGGAGGCAGTCCTGAAAACCCAGCGCGTTGCCAATCCTGAAATCGGGGACAAGGACATCAACCTGGCTGACACCTACACCAACGAGTTCGTCAAGTAATTCACCGAGGCGATCCGGAAACGATAGGCAGATGACCCTAGTGGATGATGAAGCGGTGTGGGGAGACGAGGCGGCCCCGAAAATGGATGCCGGCCGCCAGCTGTCGAACGGCATTAAGCCCCTGCTGGTGCTCGGGAAGATCCGCGGCATCCTGGATTCGTTCAGCCTGACCCGGCCGGCGCTCACGCTTTCCGAGATCCGCTCCTCCACCGGGTACCCCACCTCAACGGTGCAGCGCCTGGTGGCGAACCTGGTGGCCGAAGAGTTCCTGGACCGCGATGGCGACAGGTTCCGGATTGGGGTCAACTTTGCCTACTGGGCAGCTCCGGCCACCCGCGGGCTCAATGAGCTGGACGTGATCCGTCCGGTCCTGAATGCGCTCCGGGACACCACAGGGGAAACAACCTCGGTATTCCGGTTGGAGGGAAACCAGCGGGTTTGCGTCGCATTGGCGGAAACCCGGCACGCGCTGCGGCGGGAAATGCACGTGGGGAAGATCGCGCCCCTGCACGCTGGGTCCGCAGGCCGGGTCCTGCTGGCCTGGAACCCGGCGGCTGCGGACGCCGCGATGGCGGCCACCCTGGAGCGTCTGACGGAACACACCATCACCGATCCGGCACAGCTGCGCGCCGAGCTGGAGCAGACACGGCGGGACGGCTACGCGGTGACATCCGATGAGCGCGATGAAGGCGCAACAGGTCTGGCCGCCCCGATTTTCGATGCTATGGGCGACCTGATGGGTGCCCTGAGCGTCAGTGGTCCCTCCATCCGGGTGACCGCCTCAAAATGGCCCGAATGGGTGGATCCCCTGGCGGCAGCCGCGGAACAAGCCACCCGCCTCATCGGTGGGCGGCTGCCGCATTAGTTCGAATATCCGACTCTCTAAGGAGCAAGATGGACAACGAAAGTGACATTGCGCCACTGTCCGGGGTCCGCGTGCTGGAACTCGGCAACTACATCGCTGCCCCGACCGCAGGGCGGATGCTGGCGGACTTCGGCGCCGAGGTGATCAAGGTGGAACGTCCGGGGACCGGCGACGAGCTGCGGAACTGGCGGCTCTACTCCGGAACCACGTCAATGCTCTTCCGCACGATCAACCGCAACAAGAAATCCATTGTGCTGGATCTGAGAACCGACGCCGGACGAGGCCACGTGCTGGAACTGGTCAAACACTGCGACATCCTGCTGGAAAACTTCCGGCCGGGAACGCTGGAAAAGTGGGGAATCGGTCCGGACGTGCTCAGTGCGGCCAATCCGGACCTGATCATCACCCGGGTCTCCGCGTTCGGCCAGACCGGGCCGCTTTCCCAGCGCCCGGGATTTGCCGCCGTTGCCGAGGCCCTCGGCGGGTTCCGCGAGCTGGTCGGTGACCCTGACCGGCCGCCGGTCCGCGTCGGAGTGTCAATCGGGGATTCCATTGCCGGGCTGTACGCGGCATTTGGCTCCGTCATGGCACTGTTCCAGCGGGAAGTGCGCCGGGGCAATACCGATCAGGCCCTCGCCCTGCATGAGCGGATTATCGACGTTGCCCTAAACGAATCGATGCTCTCCGTGATGGAGTCGCTGATTCCGGACTATGAGGCGTACGGCCTCACCCGGGAGCGGTCCGGCGGCCGGATGGAAGGCATTGCGCCGTCGAACGCCTACGTCTGCCGCGGCGGGGCCAGCATTGTCATCGCCGGCAACGGGGATTCGATTTTCCAGCGCTACATGGAGGTCATTGGCAGGAGCGACCTGGCGGAGGATGCCAGCCTGCGGTCCAACCGGGCGCGCTGGGACCGCCGGGACGAGCTGGACGCGGCCATCGGCGGCTGGACGGCCCGCCATACGGCCCCCGAAGCACTGGCGATCCTGGAGGGTGCGGGCGTTCCGAGCGGACCCATCTATACCGCCGAGGACATCTGCAGGGATCCCCAGTATGCGGCCCGGAATATGATCCAGAGGTTCCCGGTCTCCAGCGGAACCGAAATGCTCGAGAACGTCGGATTTCCGGGAATCGTCCCGGTCATCGGGGAGCAGTCGCTGCCCATCCGCAGCCTGGGCCCCGAGCTCGGAGAACACACCCGGGAGGTATTCTCCGAGCTGTTGGGGATGGGCGACGCCGAGATAGACACGCTGCTGGCCGGGACGGAAAAGGTGCCGCTATGACATTCTCGTTTACGCCGTCCGCGTCCCTGCGCGACGTCACCCTCAGGGATGGGCTCCAGCTCACCGGAAAGATGCTCTCCACGGGCCGGAAGGTGGAGATCATCCGCCGGCTCCTGGACCTGGGTGTGCCCGCCCTGGAAATCGGTTCAATGGCCCGCGGCGACCTTGTCCCGCCGATGGCCAACACCCTGGAGGTCATCGCCGAGCTGAGCGCCGAGGAGCTGCGGCGGTGCTGGATCTGGGTGGCCACCCCGCGCCATGTCGACAAGGCCGCCGCGGCCGGCGCGGTGAACTTCCAGTACTGCTTCTCGGCCTCCGATTCCCACAACCTGGCCAACATCGGCCGTACCACGGAACAGAGCTTGGCCGCGATGCCGGACGCTGTAGCTCTCAGCGAGCAGGCCGGAGGCCGCATCCAGCTGTGCATCGCCACCTCCTTCACCTGCCCCTTCGAGGGGCAGGTCGCGCCGGAGAAAGTCATCCGTATCGCCAATGACGCAAGGGCAGCCGGCGCGGCCGACGTCGTCATCTGCGACACCCTCGGCCAGGCCGGTCCGGTCCAGGTCAGCCAGCTGATCGGCCGGGTCAAGGCCGAGACACCGGAAAGGGGGATCGTCTTCCACGGCCACGACACCTGGGGCCAGGGCGTGGGCAACACGCTGGCGGCCATTTCCGCCGGAGCAACCATGGTGGACGGGGCGCTCGGGGGCCTGGGCGGCTGCCCGTTCGCCCCGGGAGCGAGCGGAAACACCTCCAGCGAGGACCTTCTCTTCGCCACCCGTCCGTCCTGGCTCAGTCCAGCGGTCTTCGGCCAGCTCGTGGCGGTGTCGGAGCAGCTGCTGGCCGAACTCGGTGAACCGAACCGCTCCCGTGCCCTGCAGGGTGCCCGCTCGAACGCGGAGGCCTTTGAGTGGTCGATGAAGTACAAGGTACCCGCAGTTCCCTGACGCCACCGCCCGCAGCATCCCATGCCGTGCCCTGGCCGGCAGTAGCGATCCGGCGGGTTTCCCGGTTCGGATCCCGGCCTAGGCTGGGGTAAAGTAGTCCCGGTTGCTGCAACCGGGACTACCGGCCGGATATTGGCCGGTCCCGATGCGGGCGTAGCTCAATGGTAGAGCGCTAGCTTCCCAAGCTCGATACGCGGGTTCGATTCCCGTCGCCCGCTCCACCGACCAGATGCCCCGGCCCGCGCCGGGGCATCTGCCGTTTCCGGGATGATTATTCGGCTCGAACGAACTGGTTGTAGGTGCGCCTCCCTTCGCTGATTGGTTCTGCGATCGGCACGCCGGGTCATTCCAGCAGCGCAGCGGCGAGGGCCTTCCCCACAAACCGGCCGTACGCCTCCGGCGTCCAGCCCCTCTTTACCACCAGGTTCTCGTACAAACCGGGGGCGGTGTAGGTCCACATCACGTCCGCCGCATGTTCGGCACTCAGTCCGGGAGCCAGCAGTCCGCGGCCTACCAGGGTCTGGGCGTTATGCAGCATCCGTTTGTAGCGCCCAGCGTCCACCTCCGCCAGCAGGGCCGTCATATCCTTGTCCCCGTTGGCGGCCGCATCACGGATCAGCAGTTCCACGGGTGAGCCGAGCGGGGACAACTCGGTGACGAAGGCGCCGAAGCGTTCCAGGATCACGCGCGGGTCCGTCTCCGTCGCCTGCAAAGCGTCGGAACGTTGTTCCGCCGGTGATGGTCCCTGGCCTAGCAGGCTGCGTTGATGAATCGCCCGGACCAGGCCGGGCTTCCCGCCGAAGGCCTTGTACACAGTTTCGGTGGAGACCCCGGCACGGTGGGCAATGGCGGTGATAGTCGTCGCCCCGTACCCGGCCGTGAGAAAGAGCTCCCTCGCCGCGGCCAGGATGCGCTCCCGTGCCTGTTCGGCCCGCGCCCTTCGCAAGGAGGCGTCGTAGGACCGTTGACCGTTGACTGCCTTTTGCATCGGGCGTACGCTCCTAATTAAATACAGCTATGGGTATTGAATATAGCGGAGGCGCGGGAATGGGACCAACAGCAGAGTCAACAGGCGCCAGAGAAGGGGCGTCACGGACTGCGCCTCCGCAGGCCGGGCCGCCCACAGAGGGCCCGCTCGCCGTCGTCGATCGGCTTCTGAAAGCCACCAACGGGCACAACCTGGACGAGTTGGTGGAGTGCTTTGCCGAGGACTACATCAATGAAACCCCCGTCCATCCCACCCGGGGCTTCGCCGGCAGGGAACAGGTCAGGCGCAATTGGACCCGGATCTTCGCTGCCGTTCCGGACCTGGAAGCGCAGATATCCGCATCCACGGCCGACGGCGGGCGGGTCTGGTCCGAGTTACGGATGACCGGCACCCGCACGGACGGCACCCCGCATGAAATGGCGGGGGTCATCCTCTTCACGGTCCAAGGCACCTGGATAACCGCCGCGCGCTTCTACCTTGAACCGGTGGATCACCACGGCGGCACTGCCGATGACGCCGTCCGCGTCCTGACGGCAGAGGCCTGACAGCCATGAACGGCGGTGCCGGGAGGATCCTGGTCGCTGGCGGCACCGGCCGCCTGGGGAGCCTGCTGGTCAAAGGCTTTGCAGCGGACGGGGTCCCTGTCCGCGTTCTGACCCGCAACCGCGATGCCGCGGCGACGTTGCGCGCCGCCGGGATCGACGCCGTCGTAGGGGATCTACGCAATCCCACTGATCTGGCCGGCGCTGTCAGTGGCTGCGGCACCGTCATTTCGGCGGCCAGCGGTTTTGGACCAATGGGCGCCTCCACGCCACAGTCGGTGGACCGGGACGGAAATATGAATCTGATCGATGCGGCCGTGCGTGAGGGAATTCGCCACTTCATCCTGGTCTCCATGCACGGCGCCGCTTCGGACGCCGCGCTTGAACTGCTGCGCATGAAGCATGCCGCCGAGCAGCACCTTATCCACTCGGGCCTTCCATCGACCATCATCCGCCCGACGGCCTGCCTGGAGACCTACCTGGACGTGATTGGCGCCCCGATGGCCAGGAATGGATCAACCTTGGTCTTTGGCTCCGGGACGGTTCCCGTCAACTTTGTCTCTGCCCAGGACACCGCCAGCCTGATTAGGCTTGTTGTCCAGGGCGGGGCTGAGCAGGGCGTCCGGGAGATCGAATGGGGCGGACCCAACCTGACGCTGAACGAGATCTCGGCGGAACTGCACGCATGCGCCGGCGTGGCCGGGAAAACGCGGAGGATTCCCCTGCCGGCCCTGAGGCTCATGTCTTTAGCAGCACGCCCCTTCTCGCCGTTGATGGCGCGCCTGGCGCGTGCCGCCGTCGTCATGAACACCACAGACATGACGTTCGACGACGGTCCATGCCGCGCGCTCTTCCCGCAGCTGCCGCGCACCGGACTTGCGGACGCGGCCGCGTTGCGCTGACAACCCTGTTGGGTGTGGAGATCTGCCCCTAAATTCCATGGGGAAGGGGGCAAATCTCCACACTCAACTCCACTCAGGGGCCCACCCACGGATGACGGGACGGGGCTCAGTGCGCGGAACCCAGCTGCCGGTCCGCTGCACCCCGGCGCTGCACGATGAGCAGCGGACGCCGCCGGCTCTTCAGGTTCACCTTCAGCGCCAGCTGGCCCCGCCGGGCCAGCACGATGGCGATCACGGCGGCCGCCAGCGCCGGCACCGTCCCGGCCACCAGGATGGCCAGCTGAGGACCCAGGTGCTCAGCCAGCGAGCCGATCAGGGGGCCGCCGATGGCCTGCCCGCCGATCTGGACCATGATGTACAGGCTCATCACCCGGCCGCGGATCAGCACGTTGGTGCTGGTCTGCACCAGCTGGTTCGCGCACGTGAGGAAGCTCAGCGAGGCGAACCCTGCCAGCACCATGACCGCGCAGAACACCAGCATGCTCGGAGCCAGGGAGCTCACCGCCAGGAGGAGCCCGTAGGAACCCGCAGCGCCAATGACGGTGCGCAGCCGCAGGACGGGACGCCGGGTGGAGGCTAGCGCGCCAACCAGGGCGCCGATCGCGACCAGAGTGTTCAGCAACCCGTAGCCACCGGCTCCGGTGTGGAAGACGTTGTCCGCGTAGGCGGCCATCAGCACCGGCAGGCTCATCGCAAATACCGAAACGAAAACGGCCATCAGAGCCGGCCAGAAGATGGTGGCCTTGCCCAGCGCATACCTGACGCCCTCCCGCAGCTGGCCCTTGGAACGGGGCGCCGGCGCGCAGCGGAACAGCTCGCCGGAACGCAGGAAGCACAGCGTCAGGACCGTGCAGACGCACGCGCCGGCGTTCGCGGCGAACGCCCAGCCGCCGCCCACCGCGCTGATCAGGATGCCGCTCACGGCCGGGCCCACCATCCCGCCGATCTGGAAAATCGAGGAGTTGACGCTGATGGCGTTGCGCAGGTTTGCGGGACCGACCAGCTCGTTGACGAAGACCTGGCGGGCGGGCTGGTCGATCACGGTGACCAGGCCCAGCACAAAGGCGATCGCGTAGATGTGCCAGACGCTCAGCACCCCGGTCAGGGCCAGCACGGCCATCAGGGCCGCGAGCAGCCCGGCGGTGCTTTGGCTGATCATCAGGATCTTGCGCTTGGAGTAGCGGTCGGCAATCATCCCGCCCAGCGGCATCAGCAGCAGCGACGGGGTGAACTGCATGGCCACTGTAATGCCGACGGCGGTCACGCTGCCGGAGAGCTGGAGCACCAGCCAGTCCTGCGCGATGCGCTGCATCCACAGCGCGGTCATGGAGACCATGTGGGCGCCGGCAAAGAGCCTGTAGTTGCGGACTTTGAGGGAAACGAACGTGTGCCGCCACGGCGGCCGTTCGGTAACTAGGTTGATGGGGGCGGTCAGGGCAGAGGCTTGAGCCTGCGCGGGTGGGGGTGCCAAGGTTTGTCCTGGGATCGGTCCGGTTTGGTAGTCCTCTTCACGGTAGCCACGGTGCGGTCCATTCTGAAGGGTTATGGTGGCTATAACTACCATTGCAATACGTAATAGCCGCCCCCCGCTGGCGACGGGATGCTGCCGAAGACGCTCCGCGGCAGGCACCAGCAAAAAGGCCCAACGAGGACAGGAACCCCGCCTATGTTCGACCCGGTCCAACTCCAAACCTTCCTGGCCGTCGCTGACACCCGCAGCTTCACCCGCGCCGCTGAACGCCTGGGGCTGAGCCAGCCAACGGTGAGCCAGCACGTGCGGAAGCTGGAAGCGGCCGCGGGCCGCCAACTGGTGTCCCGCGACACCCGCGAGGTCCGGCTGACCGACAACGGGGACGCCATGGCCGGCTTTGGCCGCACTATCCTGGCTGCCAATGAAAGCGCCGCCCGCTACTTCTCGGGCGCGGCGATGCGCGGCCGGCTGCGCTTCGGCACGGCAGACGATTTGGCCATCACGGGGCTGCCCCGCATCCTGCGCGACTTCCGGCAGCTGTATCCGCAGATCAGGCTGGAGCTGACCGTCAGCCAGAGCGACCAGCTGCACCGCCGGCTCAAGAGCGGCCAGCTGGACCTGGTGTTCGTCAAATGGGTGGCCGGCGCGCAGGAAGGGACCGTCGTCAAGCATGACTCGTTTGCCTGGGTGGGGCTGGAACAGACGACGCTGGAGCCCGGGGAGATGGTTCCGCTGATTTCCTATCCGGCGCCCAGCCTGAGCCGCAAGCTTGCCATTGATGCGCTGGAACAGGTGGGCCGGACCTGGCGCATCACCTGCAGCACCAAGCAGATCAGCGGCGTGCTGGCCGCGGTCCGGGCCGGGATCGGCGTGGCCGTGATGCCCACCTCGCTGGTGCCGGAGGACCTGAAAATCATCACCGAGCGCTTTGGCCTGCCGCCGGTCGGGAACGTGGACTTCACCCTGATCCGCAACCCGCTGGCCAACACCGACGTCGTCGACGCGCTGACCCAGGCGATCATCGGACGCAAGCTGACCCCGCACACCCGCCAGCAGTAGCAGCGGAAGCGGTAGCAGCAGAAGCTGCAGCAGCGCCGTCGTCGTCCGCTCCGAGACCAAGAACACAGACCGGCGGCGGGGGCCAGGGGCTAAACTGTAGGCGATATGAACAGAACCATGTTTAAGTCCAAGATCCACCGCGCGACGGTCACGCACGCGGACCTCCACTATGTCGGTTCAGTGACCGTGGACGAGGATCTGCTGGACGCCGCGGACATTCTGCCCGGCGAGCTGGTCTCGATCGTGGACATCACCAACGGCGCCCGGTTGGAGACCTACACGATCGCCGGCGAGCGCGGTTCCGGCGTGATGGGGATCAACGGCGCCGCTGCGCACCTGGTCCAGGAGGGTGACCTGGTCATCCTGATCACCTACGCGCAGATGACGACGGCGGAAGCGCTCGACTACGTGCCGACGGTGGTGCACGTCGATGCGCAGAACCGGATCGTCCGGCTGGGCACCGATCCGGCCGAGGCCGTCACCCCGGGACTCGTACGCCCGCCGCTGGCCACCTCCCGATAAACCCCCGGACCGGCCGAGCCGGTATCGTTGGCTTCGTGCAAAACGGGCCTGGACTGATGAAAATCGCGGCCGGCTGGCTGCTGGGACTGGCGCTGGCCGTGGCCGCTGCGGTGGTCACCATCTCGCTGGTGAACGCCAATTACTTCGGACCACAGCAGTCCGTGCGCAACTATCTGCAGGCCCTGCGCGACGGCGACGGCGCCAAGGCCCTCGGCCTGCTGCAGGCAACCGTACCGTCGTCGAACGCTGCGATGCTCGACGGCGACGGGCTCAAGGCGGCGGCCGCGAAAATCAGCGACCCGCACGTGGGCAACCCGGAAACCCTGGACGGGGGCCGGGTCAAGGTGACCCTCAGCTACTCGATTGACGGGGCGGCGCAGAGCACGGACTTCACCCTGGAACCGGCGGGTAAGACGTGGCTGTTCTTCAACACCTGGAATTTTGTCCCCTCCACCCTCCCCACCATCAATGTGTCGGTGGTCAATGAGAGCCAGGCGTCGGTCAACGGCGTGGAGGTGAATATGCCCTCCGGCAGGAACAGCTTCGCCGTCCTGTACCCGGGCCAGTACAAGGCGGAATACCAGAGCAAGTATTTCCAGGCGCCCGCCGCTACCACCACCGTCACCGGGCCGGGGGCCAAGCCGGGCACCGTCGCGCTGGCCACCGGGCCCTCCCCGGCGCTGGTGTCCGAGGTGGACAGCCGGATCCATCAGTACCTTGACGGCTGCGCCAAACAGCAGGTGCTGCTGCCGGCCGGCTGCCCGTTCAGCAACCGCACGGACAACCGGGTGGTCGGCCCGATCAAATGGAGCATCGTGGACTACCCGAAAATCGGCATCTCCGCCTACGGAGGCCAGTGGGTGGTGGCCCCGCTGACGGTCAAGGCCCAGGTGGAGTACCAGGAACAGCAGCTCTTCACCGGCACGGTCGCCGACGTGAAGGAGGCCCAGGACTTCGGCTTCACGGCCAAACTGGATGTGACCGACTCGTCCATCACCGTCACCCCCGTGGTGGATTACTGACGCTCTGGACGCCCGCCGGGCGCGGGCTTCAGGATTGGCTCAGTCCATCCCGCGCAGGTCAAGCGTCAGCGCACTGTCCCCGGCCACATCCAGCAGCACCGGGATGCCCCAGTCCTGCTGGTACAGATGGCAGGCCGCATGGTCCGGGATCTCGCCGTCGGCGGTCTCCGGCCCGTCGCAGGCGGCCGCCCGGGCGGTGATGTGCAGGATGCCCTCGGGCACCTCCGCGGAGAGGTCCAGCATCCGGGTCAGCCCCACCGAGGTTCCGCCGCCGGAGCGCAACAGCTCCGGCGGGGTGGAGGAGATCTTCAGCTGGGTGGGATCGCCCCAGCGGTCATCCAGCTTCTGCCCGGTCGGGGCGGAGAACCGCACGGTCAGCGCCAGCTCGCCGGCCGCCACCGCAGTCTTGGGCCGCTGCGTCTGCGCGGCGCCCTCATCCACCTGCTGCGCCTCCTTGGGCACCGGCAGCCGCACCAGCTGGTGCCGGTTCGACTCCACCACAATCAGCAGCGGTGCCGGACCGGTGCTGTCCAGCAGCACATCGGACGGCTCGGCCAGGCCGCGGGCCAGCGTGCTGAGCGTCCGGGCCGCCGGGTCGTATCGGCGTACCGCCCCGTTGTACGTGTCGGCGACGGCGATGGAGCCGTCCGGCAGCACCGTCACGCCCAGCGGGTGCTGGAGCATGGCCTGCTCGGCAGCGCCGTCGCGGAAGCCGAAATCGAAAAGGCCCTGCCCGACGGCGGTTTCCACCGTCACGGTGGCCGGCTCCAAACTATCCCGCAGTTGATGCCCTAAAGGCGCCTCATTCGTGCCGTTAGCGCGGGGTAGTTGCTGGGAGCCGGAGCCGATCCGCAGCACGCGCAGCGCGGAGGTCTCCGAGTCCGCCACCCAGATATCGCCGTTCGCATCCTCGGCGAGCCCGGAGGGCTGCGCAAACCAGGCCTGTTCCGCTGGCCCGTCCAGCAGGCCCTCCAGCCCGTTGCCGGCCACGATGGTCACCCGGCCGTCCCGCGGGTCAAAACCGAAGATCTGGTGCACGCCAGCCATCGCCACCGCCACCCGGCCGAGTTTGCCGGACCAGACCACGTCCCAGGGCGAGGACAAGGAAACCTCAAGCGGGTCGGCGCCCAGGTCGCCCCCGGTGGCGGCGCCGTCGTCGTCCACCCGCGCCGGACCCGCCTCCAGCAGCCGCTGCACCCCGTTGCCGGCCAGCGTTCGGACCGAGCCGTCCGCCAGGGACACCCCGCGCAGCCGGTGGTTGACCGAATCCGCCACCACCACGTCGTAGCCGGCCGCGGCCGCCACCTCGGCGGGCAGCAGGGTCAGGCCCTGCGGCTCGTTGAACAGCGCCGTCTCCGCCGCACCATCGGCGTGGCCTTTGGTGCCCGCGCCGATGGTCCGGACCACGGTGAGCAGGTCCGGAGCCAGCTCCACCAGCCGGTGGTGGCCCGTGTCGGAAACCAGGAAATTGCCGCCCGGCAGCGGCAGCACCTTGCCCGGGAAGCGCAGGTCGCCGGACGTCGGCTCCGGGGCGACGTATGGACCGTTGCCGCGGTGCAGTGTGCCCTTGGCCTCGTGCTGGGCCACCAGCTCCGGAATCAGCGACTCCAGCCCGGCGGCGTGCCCTTCGCCGGAAAGGTGCGCCACGATGTAGCCCTCCGGATCGATCACCACCAGCGTGGGCCAGGCGCGCGCGGCGTAGGCCTGCCAGGTCAGCAGCTGGGGATCATCCAGGACGGGGTGGCTGATTTCGTAGCGTTCGACGGCGGCGGCCAACGCCACCGGGTCCGCCTCGTGTTCAAACTTCGGTGAATGCACGCCCACGGTGACCAGCACGTCCGCGTACTGCTGCTCCAGCGGTCGCAGTTCGTCGAGCACGTGCAGGCAGTTGATGCAGCAGAACGTCCAGAAATCCAGCAGCACAATTTTGCCGCGCAGCTTCTCCAGGTCCAGCATCCGGCCGCCGGTGTTCAGCCAGCCGCGCCCGGCCAGTTCGGAGGCGCGGATCCGCACATGCCCCGCCGTCGCCAATCCGGCCGCCGTCGTTCCCAACGCCCCGTCCGGGCCCCCCGCAGCCGTTCCCAACGCCCCGGTCATCATCTCTCTCCTTGCTGCGCGTCGCGCTGCGCCAAGTTGGCAAACATGTCGTTGTAAGCGGCCAGTTCGGCGTTGTTATTCCGGTCCGCCGCCCGGTCCTTGCGTTTGGTCTCGCGGTCATCGGAGCGGGACCACATCATGGCCACGCCGATGGCCACCAGCACGGTGGGCACCTCGCCGATCCCCCAGGCGATGGCGCCGCCGGTCTGCTGGTCCACGATCGCCGAGTCGCCCCAGCTGCGGCCCATGTTGCCGAAGTAGCTGGCGTCCAGCAGGGCGGTGGAGCTCATGATGGCGACCCCAAAGAAGGCGTGGAACGCCATCGTGGCCAGCAGCAGCAGCAGCCGCAGCGGGTACGGGGCCCGGCGCGGCACCGGATCGGAGCCGATCATGGTCAGGATGAACAGGTAGCCGGTGATGGTGAAGTGCAGGATCATCAGCTCGTGCCCCACGTGGTCCCGCATCGCGTAGCCGAACAGGGGCGAGAAGTAGAAGATCACCAGGCTGCCGGCAAAGTTGGCCGCGGCAAAGAGCGGATGCGTCACCAGGGCGGAGAATTTCGAATGGACAATGGCCAGGATCCATTCGCGGATGCCCCGGCTGCCGTCCCCGCGTGGGGTCATCGCCTTCAGCGCCAGTGAAACCGGGGCGGCCAGCACCATGAACAGCGGGGCGACCACCATCAGAGTCATGTGCTCCACCATGTGCGCGCTGAACAGCACCGCGCCGTAGACGGCCGGTCCGCCGGAGGTGATGTAGACCAGCGCCACCATCCCGGCCAGCCAGCACACCGTCCGCAGCCAGGGCCAGCTGTCCCCGCGCCGTCGTAATTTGAGCACCCCGGAAAGGTAGGCCGCCGTCGTAATCAGCGCAAAAGCCAGCCACAGCCAGTCCATCCGCCACTGTGTGAACCAGTTGGCCGAGGTCAGGGCCGGGGGCAGGTTGTAGCCGGTCAGGATGACCGCCGGCGGTGTGTCCGGGGCGAAGCTGGTGGGCTGCGGCGGGGCGGAACGGCTCAGCGCCACGGCGATGCCGCTGGTGGCGCCCATGATCACCAGCTCGCCCAGGATCAGCTGCCAGAGCACGCGGCCGGTGGACAGTGCCGCCTTGCCGCCCCGTCCCGGCTCCAGCCGCGGAATGATCCACTGCCGGTGCATGTAGCCGATGCAGCCCAGCATAATGGTGGCAGCGGTCTTGACCAGGATCAGCTGCCCATAGGACGAAGTGAACAGATCGTTCCAACTGGTGACCCGGATGGCTGCGTTGATCACGCCGGAGGCGAAGACCACCACGAACGCGAACAGCGCCATCGCGGAGAAGCGCTTGAGGACCGGGCCGGTGAGTTTGCCCAGCGTGCCGGAGACCACGGCCAGTGCAATGATGCCGCCGAACCACAGCGCCACCCCGCCGATGTGCAGCAGCAGGGAGTTCACGGCGCCATCGTGGTCGGAGCCGCTGGAGGAGTGCCCGATCAGCGCCTGCGGCACGATGCCGAGCAGGGCCAGGACCAGGGTTACGCCCAGCCCGCCCAGCGAGCGGACGCCAAAGCACAGGGTGGAGACCACCGCAGCGAAGATGCACACGGACAGCCAGGCCTGCCCGGTGGGCAGCGCGGTGATGAAGTAGACCAGCTGGCTGGTGTAGCCGGATGTTCCGGAGACCGGTTGCCCGGCGATGTCCGAATAGGTGAAGACCAGGACGGCGACGGCGGCCACGGTCCAGACGACGGCGGCAGAGGCGGCCAGCGTCATGGCCCGCGTGAAGGCCGGGTGCTCCGGCCCGGGTACGTCTCCCGGCCCTGCGGCGGATCCGGCACCGGGGCGCTCGTGGCGCTTCGGCTTGAGGTCCTTGGGCAGCATGACGACGGCGAACAGCAGGGCCCCGATCACGGCGGCCACGGAGACGTTGTGCACGGTCAGCGCCACCGGGAGCCCCCAGCGGACCAGCGCGCCCGGGTCGGAGAGCTGGCGTGCGGCGGACGCACCGGAGAAGATCAGGGCGGCCACCAGGGCCAGGACTGTTGCCCCTGCCCCGGTCAAAAGCCAGGGACCGCCTATGCCGGTCCGTGCGGGCGCGCCCGGGACGGCGGGCACTTTGGGGGTGGTGGTTACTGCTGGCACGCTTCCATTGTCCGGCAATGGTGCAGGATACCGCGAATCGGTGCGTGCGGGGCGGAGGTCCCGGGGTGCGGCTGCGGGTAAAGCGCCGGTTTAAGGCCGTGGGGTGGGTTAAATACGAAGGGCGGCCGCCTTGCGGCAGCCACCCCTCAAGTCATAGCAAGCTTTACTTCTTTGCGACAGCAGCCTTCAGCTTGGAGCCTGCGGTCAGCTTGACGCTGTGCCCCGCGGCGATCTGAATGGTCTCACCGGTCTGCGGGTTGCGGCCCGTGCGTGCAGCGCGGTCGGTGCGCTCGACAGCCAGCCAGCCCGGGATGGTGATCTTTTCGCCGGCCGAAACGGAGCTCTCGAAAACCGAGAAGAGGGCGTCGAGAACGGAGTTCACCGCGGTCTGGCTGGTGTCAGCCTTTGCAGCAACCTCGGCAACCAGTTCACTACGATTCTTAGCCATTTATGTCCTCCTGGACGTGGGATTTATGGAGCTGCACGCGGGATGCGTGCCAACCACTGTCCCGAACATACCAGCTAAGCCGCGGCCAACCGGTAAATTTCCGCAGATTTCCGGCCTTTTTCACGGGTTTCGGGGCTTTTTGACCCTCCGCCGGGCCATTTTGGCGCCCCAGCCTCCGTTGAGTGTGGAGCTCTGCCCCTTGGACCTCTGGTTTTAGGTGCAGATCTCCACACTCAACGGAAGGCGGGGCGCAGAAAAGGGGCGGCGACTGTTGCAGTCGCCGCCCCTTCTGCACCCGGCCCAGCCATCGCTGGCGGGCCGGATGCTTATGCCGGATGTACCAGCTGGACTTCTTGATCCCGGGCAGTTCACCCTTGTGCGCCATGTCCCGGAAGCGGACACGGGAAATGCCGAACTTCTGGAGGGTACCGCGCGGGCGGCCGTCGATCTGGTCACGGTTACGCACCCGCACGGGCGAGGCGTTGCGGGGCAGCTTCTGCAGGCCCAGGCGTGCGGCCTCGCGGGCCTCATCGGTAGCGTTCTCGTCAACCAAAGTCTTCTTCAGTTCGAGGCGCTTTGCAGCGTAACGCTCGACGATGACTTTACGCTGTTCGTTCTTAGCAATCATTGACTTCTTGGCCATGTCTTTAGCGCTCCTCTCGGAATTCGACGTGCTGGCGGATCTTGGGATCGTACTTCTTCAGGACCAGGCGGTCCGGGTCGTTACGACGGTTCTTGCGGGTTACGTAGGTGTAACCGGTGCCCGCGGTGCTCTTGAGCTTGATGATCGGACGTACGTCCCTGTCCTTTGCCATTAGAGCTTCACCCCGCGAGCCATGATCTGGGCGACGACGGCGTCAATGCCACGCACGTCGATGGTCTTGATGCCACGGGCTGACAGGGTCAGCGTGACGTTACGGCGCAGGGACGGAACCCAGTAGCGCTTCTTCTGAATGTTCGGGTCGAACCGGCGCTTGTTGCGGCGGTGCGAGTGCGAAATGCTGTGTCCAAAGCCCGGCTCGGCCCCAGTCACTTGGCAGTGAGCTGCCATGACGTTCCTCCAAATAATTGAATGTAACGGGCCGCAGTGTTCCTGCGTCCCGTGCGCCTAGGGAGCGTCCGCCATCAGCAACGGAAAAGTCCAGGCCCAAAGGCGGCATCACTGCAAACGGAAGCCATCGTGGAGACCTGGGATACTGGGCGAATACCGGAAACGGACGCAACTTGAGCCCCTAACTACCGGCCACCGGGAGGATCATCTTGCCGACCTTCACCGCCAACCGGAGCAATTGCGCACGCTCCGCGCCACCTAGCGCCTAACCATTCTACGAGCTGGCCCAGTTTAAGACCAATCGACTTCAGGCCATCCCCACACCGCCCCGGCCCGGCTCATCGAGTGGGCGGTTCGTGCGCGTCTCAGGGCTGGGAGGGGCTGGGAGGGGCTGGGAAGCGCGCCGTCGGCTCACTCAATACCGGCAGGGGACCGCAGCTGTGGCCAGCGCGGGCTCAGGCTGTCGCCCGAGGACACTCCGCGAAGCCTGCGGCCGATCCACGGTCCGACGTATTCCCTGGCCCACTGGGCGTTCGCGCGGGCCACCTTAAGCGGACCCAGCACGGGCAGCGGATCAAGCTCCGGCACCGGCAGCACCGATTCGTGCTCCAGCACCTCCAGCACCCGGTTGGCCATGTTGATATGGCCCGGCGCGGACATGTGGATCCTGTCCGTTGCCCACATCCGCCAGTCCTCGTATTCGTCGAAGCGCCAGAAATCCACCAGCAAGGCCCCGTGCCGGTCCGCAATCTCGCGCACCAGTTCGTTGTAGATGGCCGTTCGGCCGCGCATTCTCCCAAACACCTTGGAGGAACCGGCGTCGAACCCGGTGAACAGCAGGACCGTGGCCCCGGTGGCACTGAGCCGCGCCACACCCTCGTTGTACCTGACCATCAGGGCATCAATGTCCACTTTGGGGCGCAGGATGTCGTTGGCCCCGGCATAGAGGCTGACCAGGGTGGGGCGCAGTTCCACCGCTGCGTCAACCTGCTGGTCCATCACCTGCCCCAGTTTGCGGCCCCGGATGGCCAGATTGGCGTAACCAAGTCCAAGTTCGCCTCCTGGCAGCGCCTCGGCGAGTTGTTCCGCGACCCGGTCCGCCCATCCGCGCACGCCGTTCGGACGGGAGGGATCAACATCGCCCACGCCTTCGGTGAAGGAGTCCCCCAGGGCGACGTAGCGGGCGGAAAACTCCATACTGACCTCCGGGCACAG
>DATIMB010000304.1:0-7126 GCA_035475875.1 Micrococcaceae bacterium | reverse complement strand
GGGCGCCACGGAAACCGGTGCCGACGGCGTGTCCCGTTGCGCCGGGGCCGCGGCCGTTGCCGGGGTTGGAACACTGCGCACGTTGGCTCGTGCTTTCATATCCTTCTACTCCTTTGTAGCGGGTGGGCATCCAGCGGGTGGGCGTCCAGCGGGTGCGCGTCCAGGGGGATGGACATGCAGCGGGGGTGGGCGTGTAGCGGGCGTGCAGGGGGATGTGTATCGGGTGGGCGTCCAGCGGGGTGGGGCATCCGGTGTGGTGGATAGGTGGCGGATGACGTCAGGCGATGGCCGGGTGAATCACTGGCCGCCCGGCTGGCCTGCTGGTCACCCATCAGACCAGCCAGGGTACTAGTTCAGCGGGCCGACGGCGGACTCGGCGGCGGCGCGGATGGCACCGACGGCCACCAGACGGTCGGCCTCCTCCAGCTCCGGGGACAGGAAACGGTCCTGTCCAGGACCCTCCACCGTTTCGCGCAGCACGGCAAGCACTGCGGCGGCAGCCGGGCCGGGCTGCAGCGGGGCGCGCATGTCGATGGCGCGGGCGGCGGTCACCAGCTCAATCGCCAGCACGCGGCGCAGGTTCTCCACCGCGCGGCGCAGCTTCCTGGCGGCGTGCCAGCCCATCGAGACGTGGTCCTCCTGCATGGCCGAGCTCGGGATCGAGTCCACCGAGGCCGGAACGGCCAGCCGCTTGCTGTCCGAAACCAGGCCCGCCTGGGTGTACTGCGCGATCATCAGCCCCGAGTCCACGCCCGGGTCCCCGGCCAGGAAGGCGGGCAGCCCGTGCGAACGGGCCGGATCCAGCATCCGGTCGGTACGTCGCTCGGCAATCGAGGCCACGTCCGCGGCCACAATGGCCAGGAAGTCCAGCACGTAGGCCACCGGTGCGCCGTGGAAGTTGCCGTTGGAGCTGACCCGGCCATCGGGCAGCACCACCGGGTTGTCGATGGCGGCGGCCAGTTCACGGGTGGCGACCAGGTAGGCGTGGTCCACGGTATCCCGGGCGGCGCCTGCCACCTGCGGTGCGCAGCGCAGCGAGTAGGCGTCCTGCACGCGGCTGTCCCCCACCCGGTGCGAGGCGACGATCGGGGAGTTGGAAAGGACGCGGAGCATGTTGTCCGCGCTGGCGGCCTGGCCCGGATGCGGGCGCAGCGCCGCGTGCAGCTCCGGCAGGAACACCTGGTCCGTGCCGAGCAGGCCCTCCACGGACAGCGCGGCGGTGATGTCCGCCGTCGTCAGCAGTTCACGCAGGTCCGCAATGGCCATCAGCAGCATGCCCAGCATGCCGTCGGTACCGTTGACCAGCGCCAGGCCCTCCTTCTCGGCCAGCACCACCGGCTCGATGCCGTGCTCGGCCAGCAGTTCGGAGACCGGGCGGCCGGAACCGCCGAACAACGTGCCGTCCGGGCCTGTCGCCTCGCCCTCGCCCATGAGCACCAGCGCGCAGTGTGAGAGCGGCGCCAGGTCGCCCGAGCAGCCCAGCGAGCCGAACTCGCGCACCACAGGGGTGATGCCTGCGTTGAGCACGTCCACCATGGTCTGCACGACGGCGGGCCGGATCCCGGTGCGGCCGGAGGCGAGTGTCTTGGCGCGCAGGAACATCAGCGCCCGGACCACCTCGCGCTCCACCACCGGACCCATGCCCGCTGCATGGCTGCGGATCAGGGATTTCTGCAGCTGCGTGCGCATGTCCATCGGGATGTGCCGGTTGGCCAGCGCACCGAAGCCGGTGGAGATCCCGTAGGCGGGGACCTCCGAGTGCGCCAGCTCGTCAATGTGGGCGCGGACCTTGGCGACGGCGTCCAGGGCCTCCTGGGCGATGGTCACCTTGGCGTCATGCCGGGCGACGGCGATGACGTCTTCCAGCGTGACACCGGAGCTGGAGAGCAGGACTTCGCTGGTTTCGAGGACTTCTGCAGTCATGGTTTCTTACCTTCTGAATCGTTATGGGGATGCTTCCGGTGATCGAGTGAGCACTCCGTGCGCGATACAGGCCTGTATCCAACACCGAGTGCTCACTCGATGGGTCAGCTGCCTTCGGACATGGGGATGCGGACGCCGCGCTCTTCGGCGACCTCGACGGCGCGCTCGTAGCCGGCGTCGACATGGCGGATCACGCCCATGCCCGGGTCGTTGGTGAGCAGCCGCTCAAGCTTCTGTGCGGCGAGTTCCGTGCCATCGGCCACGGAGACCTGGCCGGCGTGGATGGACCGGCCGATGCCGACGCCGCCGCCATGGTGGATGGAGACCCAGGTGGCTCCGGAGGAGGTGTTCAGCAGGGCGTTGAGCAGCGGCCAGTCCGCGATCGCGTCCGAGCCGTCCGCCATCGCCTCGGTCTCGCGGTAAGGGGAAGCCACGGAACCGGAATCCAGGTGGTCACGGCCGATCACGATCGGCGCCTTGACCTTGCCTTCGGCCACCAGTTTGTTGAACAGCACGCCGGCCTTGGCCCGCTCGCCGTAACCCAGCCAGCAGATCCGTGCCGGCAGGCCCTCGAATTCAACGTGCTCGGCCGCCGCGTCCAGCCAGCGGTGCAGATGCGCGTTCTCCGGGAAGAGTTCCTTCAGCGCCTCATCCGTGACACGGATATCCTCGGGGTCACCGGACAGGGCCACCCAGCGGAACGGGCCCAGCCCCTCACAGAAGAGTGGGCGGATGTAGGCCGGGACGAAGCCGGGGAACTCGAAGGCGCGGCTGTAGCCGCCCTGACGGGCCTCGTCGCGGATCGAGTTGCCGTAGTCGAAGACCTCCGCGCCCGCGTCCTGGAATTCCACCATCGCCTGTACGTGCCGGGCCATCGCATTCTGCGCCTTCTTGGTGAAGCCGGCGGGGTCGGACTTGGCTTCCTCGTCCCACTGTTCCACGCTGTACTCGGGAGGCAGGTAGCTCAGCGGGTCATGTGCGCTGGTCTGGTCGGTGACGATGTCCACGGTGAACTCGCCAGCCTGGTGGCGGCGCAGCAGCTCCGGGAAGACCTCGGCGGCGTTGCCGACGTAGCCCACCGAGAGCGCACGCTTCTCCGCCTTGGCCGCGAGCACCTTGGCCAGGGCCGCCTCCAGGTCCGTTTCGACGTCGTCGAGGTAGCGCTTGCCGGCGCGCCTGCGCAGCCGCGCCTCGCTCACGTCGACGATCAGGCAGGCCCCGCCGTTGAGGGTGACGGCCAGCGGCTGCGCGCCGCCCATTCCGCCGCAGCCGCCGGTCAGGGTCAGTGTGCCGGCCAGCGTGGCTTCCTCGTCCCCGAAGAGTTTGCGTGCGATGGCGGCGAAGGTTTCGAAGGTGCCCTGAAGGATCCCCTGCGTGCCGATATAGATCCAGGAGCCGGCCGTCATCTGGCCGTACATCATCAGGCCCTCGGCCTCCAGCCGGCGGAACTCCGGCCAGTTCGCCCAGTCGCCCACCAGGTTCGAGTTGGCGATGAGTACCCGTGGCGCCCATTCATTGGTGCGGAAGACCCCCACCGGCTTGCCGGACTGGATCAGCAGCGTCTCGTCCTTCTCCATGCCGGTCAGTGTCCGGGTGATTGCGTCGAACGCGTCCCAGCTGCGCGCCGCCCGGCCGGTTCCGCCGTACACCACCAGATCATCCGGACGCTCGGCGACCTCGGGGTCCAGGTTGTTCATCAGCATGCGCAGCGGCGCCTCGGTCTGCCAGCTCTTCGCGGTGAGTTCGGTGCCGCGAGGTGCCCGGACGGGGCGGGCTCCGGTATGGAAATCAGCGGGTGTCATCTCGACTCCTAAATTCTTTCGATGGTTCGGCCGGGCCGCTGGGGTCCGGTGGTCTGGTCCGGGTGGTCGCGCTGATGATGCGGTCCCGGGAAGATGTCTATTTCAATCAAAGCCTGTGAGGCCGGGCACACCAACGGGTTTCTGTTTGATGCTGTCCCGTATTCCAGACTTGCGCGTCCACGACTGGACAGGGGCGCAGCCCGGCAGGACGCGGACGATCAGAGCCCCGGCCGGCCGTGGATGCGGTTGGAAAGCTCGTCGGCCACCTTCTGCACCCGCCGGGCCAGGTCCGGCCACTGCTGCGCCGGCACCTTGTCCTCGAGGAACGTCACGGCGACAGCCGCCGTCGGCCATCCCACGTGATCCGTAACCGCAGCTGCCACGGAACCGAAGCCAGGCGTCACCTCACCGTGCTCGGTGGCGTAGCCGCGCTGGCGGACCTGGTCCAGATGCGAGGACAGCGCCGAATACTTCAGAATCGGCGAGTCGGTCTCGTGGCGTGAGGTGAAGGCGGCGGCGTTGGGGTAAAGCGCCCGGACCTGGGACTTGGGCAGCGCGGCGAGGATGGCACGGCCGCTGGCGGTGAGGTGGCTGGGCAGGCGCACCCCGACGTCGGTCACCAGCGACGGCCGGTTCTTGGCCCGCTCTTCCACGATGTACAGCACGTCCCGTCCGTGCAGCACCGCCAGGTGTGCGCTCTCGCCAATACCGTCCACCAACGAGGCGAGCATCGGCCGCCCCAGCCGGGACAGCGGCTCCTGTCGGGAGTAGGCGGAACTGAGCTCGAAGGCGCTGATGCCAAGCCCATACCGCTGCTCCTCATGCAGGTGCAGCACAAAGCCGTTCTGCTCCATCACGCCCAGCAGGTGGTAGACGCTGGAGCGCGGCAATCCCAGGCTGGAGGCGATTGTGGAGGCAGCCATGGGTCCGCGCTTGGACGCCAGCAGCTTGAGCACCCGGAGGGTGTTTTCCGCGGCAGGAACCTTGGAAAGCGGTTTGGTTTGCGTGGTCATTGGATCCTGCCTCGGGAGCGGATGTTCGACGGCGGACGGCTGGCTGAGGTGCACCTGTCCGGAATACCGTACTTAAGGTTCCCGCACTTTTGCCGCCGGTCCCTACCATCAAAACATCCAACTGTCTGAAATACCAGACAGTACGGCTGGATGCGGACAGCGTCTCTGCCGCATTTGAGTGAAGGGGCCTATCCGTGTCCGCCGACTGTCTGAAATGGAAGACAGCAGAGCCCGGTGACAACCATCACAACAGCCGACCCCGTGATGTGCTGGAACACGATCCACCCCAAAACACGTTAGGTATGCCACTCATGCAACAAGCTGGTTCCACCCTGAGCCGGGGGCTGAACGTCCGCCACATCCGTTTCATGGCCCTGGGCTCGGCCATCGGCACAGGACTCTTCTACGGTTCCGCGTCCGCCATCCAGAAGGCCGGACCGGCCGTGCTGCTGGCCTACATGATCGGCGGAGCGGCCGTCTTCATGGTGATGCGGGCCCTGGGTGAAATGGCCGTCCGGCATCCGGTCTCCGGGTCCTTCGGCCAGTATGCCAGCCGGTACCTGGGACCCTTCGCGGGCTTCGTCACAGGCTGGACCTATGTGTTCGAGATGGCCATCGTGGCCATTGCGGACGTTACCGCCTTCAGCATCTACATGGGGTTCTGGTTCCCGGAGGTGCCGCGCTGGATCTGGGTGCTGGCCATCATCTTCTTCCTGGCAGCTTTGAACCTGCTCAGCGTCAGGGTCTTCGGCGAACTGGAGTTCTGGTTCTCGCTGATCAAGGTGGTGGCCATCATCGCCATGATTGCCGGCGGCGTGGCCATCATCGCCTTCGGCTTCCACGCCGGCGCCGGCTCCGGAGCCGGCGCCGGTCTGCAGGCGGGCCTGCACAATCTGGCCGGCCATGGCGGCCTGTTCCCCAACGGATTCGGCGGGCTGCTGGCCGCGTTCGCCGTCGTCATGTTCGCCTTCGGCGGCATTGAGACCATCGGCATCACCGCGGGCGAGGCGGCGGACCCGCAGAAGGTCATCCCCAAGGCCGTCAACACTGTCCCGGTCCGTGTGCTGTTGTTCTACGTGCTGACACTGGCGGTGCTGATGAGCCTCTATCCGTGGAATGAAGTGGGTAGCCAGGGCAGCCCGTTCGTGCAGATCTTCAGCGGCCTGGGCATTCCGGCCGCACCACACATCCTCAACGCGGTGGTGATCACCTCAGCCCTGTCCGCGGTGAACAGCGACATCTTCGGCGCCGGCCGCATTCTGTTCGGACTGGCGCAGCAGGGACATGCCCCGGCAGCCTTCGGCAAGGTCTCCCGGCATGGGGTTCCCTGGCTCACGGTGGTGATGATGGGCGGCATCCTGCTGGTGGGCGTGGTCCTGAATGCCGTCATTCCGGAGAATGTCTTCCTGCTCATCGCCTCGATCGCCACCTTCGCCACTGTCTGGGTCTGGGTGATGATCCTGGCCTCGCATGTGGCCATGAAACGCGAGATCGCCCGCCAGTCCCTGGCGCCGTCGCGCTTCCCCGTCCCGCTCTGGCCCGCCGCCTCGCTTGCCACCATGGCCTTTATGGCCGCGGTGATTGTGATTCTGGGCGTGTTCGACGACACCCGGGTGGCCTTGTACGTTGGCGGCGCCTGGTTGGTGCTGCTGGCCGTTGCGTACAAGCTGTGGGTCCGCGGGCGAGGCTTGGAGCGCGCCGATCTGGTCGACGAGACGGTGCAGTTGCCCATCCCCGCCTCCGTAGCCTCCGCAGCCGCTGCGGCTGCGACCAGCACTGTACCCACGGCGACCGCGGACCAGCAAACCTCCCTGGCCCGCCGTTGATGCGCCTGCCGGGCGGCGGGGCGGGGACTGCTGCCTGGGAGGGGCCGGAGTTGGGTCAGCGGGCTGACCAGCCTCCGTCCATGGTGTAGGAGGCGCCGGTGACCATTGCCGCCGGGCCTGAGACCAGCCAACCCACCAGTGAGGCCACTTCCTCCGGCTCCACCAGCCGCTTGATGGCACTCTCGGTCAGCAGAACCTGGCTCAGGACATCGGCCTCGCTGATCCCATGGACCTTGGCCTGGTCCGCAATCTGAGTTTCCACCAGCGGTGTCCGGACGTAGCCGGGATTCACGCAGTTGCTGGTGACCCCGTGTTCGCCGCCCTCCAGGGCCGCCACCTTGGACAGCCCCTCAAGACCATGCTTGGCCGCGACGTAGGCGCTCTTGAAGGGAGAAGCCCGCAGGCCGTGGACCGAGGAGATGTTCACAATGCGGCCGAAGCCCTGCGCATACATGTGCGGCAGCGATGCACGGATCAGCAGGAACGGAGCCTCCAGCATCAGGGTCATGATTCGGTGGAAATCCGCGGGATCGAAGTCCTCGAGCGGACTGATCCGCTGGAT
>DATIMB010000303.1:0-2803 GCA_035475875.1 Micrococcaceae bacterium | reverse complement strand
GACACCTGCCCGGTGGGCGTGGCCACGCAGAACCCGGAACTGCGCCGGCGCTTCTCCGGCAAACCGGAATTCGTGGTCAACTTCTTCGAATTCCTGGCCGAGGAGGTCCGCGAGGTCCTGGCCGAGCTGGGCTTCCGCAGCCTGGAAGAGGCCATCGGGCACGGCGAAATGCTCGACGCCCGCGAGGCGATCGACCACTGGAAGGCCGAGGGCCTGGACCTGGATCCCATCCTGGCCGGGATGGACTTCGACGACGAGGCGCCGCGGCGGGCGCTGGTGCCGCAGAACCACGAACTGGACAAGCACTTCGACCAGCGGCTGATCACCATGAGCGCCGAGGCACTCACCGACCGCAGCCCGGTCAAGATCGCCGTCGACATCGTCAACACGGACCGCTCGGTGGGCACCATGCTCGGCTACCAGGTGACCCGGAAGTACGGCACCGACGTGCTGGGCACGGACACCATCGACATCACCCTGACCGGACAGGCCGGCCAGTCGCTGGGCGCCTTCCTGCCCGCCGGCATCACATTGCGGCTCTTCGGCGACTCCAACGACTACGTGGGCAAGGGCCTCTCCGGCGGCCGGATCATCGTCCGCCCGGACCGCACCAACGTCTTCCCGGCGGAGGAGAACGTCATTGCCGGCAACGTGATCGGTTACGGCGCCACCAGCGGCGAGCTGTTCCTGCGCGGCCAGGTGGGGGAGCGGTTCCTGGTCCGCAACTCCGGGGCCACCGCCGTCGTCGAAGGCATCGGCGACCACGGCTGCGAGTACATGACCGGCGGCCAGACCCTGATCCTGGGCCGGACCGGGCGCAACTTCGGTGCCGGGATGTCCGGCGGTACGGCCTACGTGCTGGACCTGCAGCCGGCCAGGGTGAACAAGGCCGCGCTGGATGCGGGCGAACTGCAGTTGGCGCCGCTGGACGAGGAGGACCGCGACATTGTGCACGGCCTGCTGGTGAGGCACCGCGAGGAGACGGATTCCGCCGTCGCCGCCCGGCTGCTGGAGGATTTCGAATCGACCGTCGGCCGGCTGACCAAGGTCCTCCCGCGGGACTACGCCGCCGTGCAGGAAACCCGCCTGAGCGCCGCCGGATCCGGGCTCGACCCGGACAGCGACGAAGTCTGGCAGAAGATACTGGAGGTGACCGGTGGCTGATCCCCGGGGTTTTTTGAAGGTCCGCGAGCGAGTGACCCAGCAGCGCCGGCCGGTGCCGGTGCGCATTATGGACTGGAAAGAGGTCTACGAGGCGCAGGATGCCGGCGTGCTGAAAAGCCAGGCCGGGCGCTGCATGGACTGCGGCATTCCGTTCTGCCACCAGGGCTGCCCGCTGGGCAACCTGATCCCGGAGTGGAACGATCTGACCCGCCGTGGCAAGGGTGAGGAAGCGAGCGAACGGCTGCACGCCACCAACAACTTCCCGGAATTCACCGGCCGGCTCTGCCCGGCACCGTGCGAAACCTCCTGCGTGCTGGGGATCAACCAGCCGGCCGTGACGATCAAGCAGATCGAGGTCTCGATCGCCGACGCGGCGTTCGACAACGACTGGATCCAGCCGCTGCCGCCGGCCCGGCTCACCGGCAAGACGGTCGCCGTCGTCGGCTCCGGACCCGCCGGACTGGCCGCCGCCCAGCAGCTGACCCGGGTGGGCCACACCGTGGCCGTCTACGAGCGCGACGACCGGATCGGCGGGCTGCTGCGTTACGGAATCCCGGATTTCAAGATGGAAAAAGAGGTGCTGGAACGCCGCCTGGAGCAGATGGCCGCGGAGGGCACCCGGTTCCGCACCGGCGTCGCCATCGGCACCGACATCTCCTGGGAGCAGCTGCGGCGCCGCTACGACGCCGTCGTCATCGCCACCGGCGCCACCGTGCCGCGCGACCTGCCGATCCCGGGCCGGGAACTGTCCGGCGTGCACTTCGCGATGGACTACCTGGTGCAGGCCAACCGCGTGGTGGCCGGGGACAGCGTTCCGGACCAGATCGACGCGCGCGGCAAGCACGTGCTCATCCTGGGCGGCGGAGACACCGGCGCCGACTGCCTGGGCACCGCGCACCGCCAGCAGGCCGCCTCGGTGACCACCCTGGCCATCGGCAAGCAGCCCCCGCTGGAACGCGCCGCTCACCAGCCCTGGCCCACCTTCCCGACCCTGTTCGAGGTGGCCAGCGCGCACGAGGAGGGCGGCGAGCGGACGTACCTCGCCTCCACGGTGGAATTCATCGGCCGGGACGGCGTGCTGACCGCCGTCAAGGTGGCCGAGACCGAATTCGTCGACGGCCGACGGGTGCCCAAGGCCGGCACCGAACGGGAAATCCCGGCGGACCTGGTCTTCCTCTCGCTGGGCTTCACCGGCCCCGAACCGGCCGGCATCACTGAACAGGTCCGGGCCGAGTTCGACGGGCGCGGCAACGTGGCCCGGGACGGCTACTACATGACCAACACCGACGGCGTCTTCGTCGCCGGGGACGCCGGGCGCGGCCAGTCGCTGATTGTCTGGGCCATCGCCGAAGGCCGCTCCTGCGCCGCCGCCGTCGATAAGTACCTCAGCGGCCAGACGCAGCTGCCCGCGCCCGTGGCGCCGACCGACGTCGCCCTCGCCGTGCTGTAGAGGCGTGCAGCTTTAGGCAGGCGCAGTTTGCAGCCCGGCAGCATGTTAGGCACCATGCAGCCCGGCAGCACCGGATTTACAAGAGATCCATGACAACTAGGGTAGGTATATGAGACGCGCAAAAATTGTTGCAACGTTTGGCCCGGCTATCTCCAGTTATGAGAACACCCTGGCGGTGCTCAAGGCCGG